>NZ_RZPI01000150.1:0-9539 GCF_003998715.1 Mesorhizobium sp. M7A.F.Ca.CA.002.15.2.1 | reverse complement strand
CACCCGAATAAGGCGGCGAGGCATAGGAAATGCGTTGTGCGCCCGCCGGTGCATAAGGAGGAGCGGCACCTTCGACTTCGGTGCCCTCCGGCAGCATCTGGATGCGGCCGCCATTGGAACCTTCGCCGGCGCAAGGCAGGAGTTCGCTGGTCTTCTTGCCAGCCTCGAGCTGCATCGAGTTGGCGGTGAAGCAGCCGACCTGCATCCACAGTCCGTTGATGTCGTCCCAATTGCGGGTGGCCAGGATTTTCGAAAGTTCGGTGCGGGCGACCGCCTGGCTCCACATGCCGACAGCCTCGCCGACGATCTTGATATCAGGATACTTGGCGAAGACTTCCTTGGCGGCCTTTGTCCGCTGATCGTCAACGGATGTTCCCGGGACGCCCGTGATGGCGATGATGTTGCCCTTGCCATTGAGCTTCTTGACCAGCCATTCGGCGGTCACCCTGCCCGCTTCCAGCTGGTCTATGTGGACGTTGTAGGCACAAGGCTCGGTGATCTCGGCGTCGTACGCAAAGACCTTCACGCCCTTGTCGCAGGCATTCTTGACGACCTGGTTGAGCGCGGTCGGCGAGATCGGATACACGACAATGGCTTCGGCGCCGCTTTGCACCATTGCGTTGATCTGCTGAATCTGGCGTTGCGCGTTGGGGCCAGCGACCTGGACCTGCAGGTCGACCTTGTCGGCCAGGCTCTTATGAGCGGCCATGGCCTTGACCATATTGGCCGCCTCCGCCTGCCAATCATTGCCGATGTAGCTCATGCTGAGAAAGATCTTGTGCTTCTCGGCGGCCTGCGCGGCGGACAGGCCGAAGGCGCACGCAGCCATGCCGGCCAGCAGCGCGAGCCGCCGGACTTTCGATCCGATACCCATGTGGAACTCCTCCCAAACAGAACGACCAAATGCCTCCCAAGGGCACAAAACGTAAACCCTTGTCATTCGATGCCAGCGACCGTATCATGATTTGATCAAATATCAATGATGAAATCGTTTATATCAAAACGGGCTATGTCGGCCGCTTGACGTGGCACCACGAACCTTGCATTCCGGCACAAGCAATAGTGTCGCCCATGGGCGGGAAGGTTGACCGGAGATGGCTGGATCGGCGTTCAGGAAGCCTGGTGTCGAGATCATTCCACTGTCCAAGGAAACTCTGCAGGACCGGGTCTACAACCAGGTCACCGAACTGATTCTCGACGGCAGCATCGTGCCGGGCGAGATGGTCACGGTTCAGAGCCTCGCCGACGCCTTTGGCGTCAGTCCGATGCCGGTCAGGGAAGCGCTGCGGCGCCTGACGGCAGCCAACGCGCTGACGGTAGTATCCGGGCGCTCCATTGGTATTCCGGCGCTCAGCCGCGAGCGGCTCACCGATTTGCGAAATGTACGTTTTGAGATAGAGGCCATCGCCGCCGGCTGGGCCTCACAGAACCGCAGTGATGCGGATCTTGCGATTTTCGCGCGCGATCTGGACTCACTGGAACGCGCGAATGGCGCGGACGACGTAAAGGCCTATCTCAGGGCGAATTATACCTTCCACTTCGCAATCTACCGAGCAGCGGGATCCGAAACCCTGCTCAAGATCATCAAGGATCTATGGCTGCAGATCAGCCCCTATTTCAATATGCTGCATGGATCCTACTCGACCGCGAACACATACCATCAACAGATGTTTGCGGCCCTGCGCGACCGGGACGAGCAGGCAGTTCAGGCGGCGGTTCGCGGCGATATCGATGCGGCTTTCGACATGCTGGTCGATCTTTTGAAGTAGCGCCCGGCCCGACCTCCGACCCCTATCACATGCCTCCTATTTCTGGGGATGGCAGAGCAGCGCTCATGCGCACTCAGCGGGCAAGCGCGGGCTTCTTCTGGTGATCTAGAGATCATATCCCGAGCGCGTCATCCATGGTTCTCGTGCTTGAGCTTGCGAGGGCGGCAGCCGATGACGCGGCGAAGCACATGACCCGCATCCTCATTGTCATTATCGGATTGCCAAAATGTGGTAGCGTGATTATACCAGTTGATCAGTTGACGACGGGCGATACCGTCCGCTGAGATCAGGAGTAGTGACCAAATGACAACGATTGCGCTGTTCGGTGCCGGTGGGAAAATGGGCTACCGCCTGTCGACCAATTTTCGCGGGTCGCCCTACACAATACGCCATGTCGAGGTCAGCGATGCCGGCCGCGAACGGCTGAAGACCGGGCTGGGTTTCGATACTGTCAGCGCCGACGAAGCGCTCAAGGGCGCCGATGTGGTGATCCTGGCCGTTCCCGACACGCATATCGGCAAGGTGGCGACCAGCATCGAGAGCAAGCTGGCGCCGGGCACCATGGTGGTGGTGCTCGACGCGGCGGCACCCTTCGCCGGCCACCTGCCGAATCGACCGGACCTCACCTATTTCGTCACCCACCCCTGCCATCCGCCGATCTTCAACGACGAAACAGATATGGCGGCAAAGAAGGACTATTTCGGCGGCGTCAAGGCCAAGCAGCATATGGTCAGCGCCTTGATGCAGGGGCCGGAAGAGGATTACGCCAAGGGCGAGGCGATCGCGAAGATCATCTGGGCGCCGGTCATGCGTTCGCACCGCGTCAGCGTCGAACAGATGGCGCTGCTGGAACCCGGGCTTTCGGAGACGGTGTGCGCCTCGCTGCTGGTGGTCATGAAGGAAGCCGTCGACGAGGTCGTGGCACGCGGCGTCGACCAGCAGGCGGCGCTCGACTTCCTGCTCGGCCATATGAACGTGCTGGGCGCCGTCATTTTCGGCGAGACCAAGGGCGTTTTCTCGGATGCCTGCAACAAGGCGATCGAGTTCGGCAAGCCGGTGCTGATGCGGGACGACTGGAAGCGCGTGTTCGAGCCGGAAGAGATCGCCGCCAGCATTCAGCGTATCACCTGAAGAGGAGAGGCGCTGCCGCCGCGACGTCGCCGTACCGTTGCCGACGCTCGGCATCGTAGCTCATCAGGTACATATCACCTGAATTCGTGGTTGACTCATCATACCAGTTGGCTTAGCTGTTCATGGCTCGGATCGACAGGGTTTTGGCAGGAGTACGGTGGGCGAGTGGAGGATGGCTGGGGAGCAACGATCCGTGGAGGGAAGCCGGCAAACGGCTCTTTAGCCCCGAAGCGATCCGCCGCCCGCGCCGCCTGACGAATTCGGATGCCGACAGATGCTTTCGGTAACCAAGGCAATTTTTCAAACGGGAGGACTTCATGAAACTTACACGCAGAATGACGCTTGCGGCTTTCGCCGGCATGCTGGCGCTTGGCACGGCCGTGCCCGCCTATGCGGCGGATCTCATTGCCATCATCACGCCCTCGCACGACAATCCGTTCTTCAAGGCGGAAGCCGTCGGCGCCGAAGCCAAGGCCAAGGAACTCGGCTACGAGGCGCTGGTGCTGGTCCATGACGACGACGCCAACAAGCAGTCCGAGCTGATCGACACCGCGATCGGCCGCGGCGCCAAGGCGATCATCCTCGACAATGCCGGCGCCGACGCCACCGTCGCCGCGGTACAGAAGGCCAAGGACGCAGGCATTCCGTCCTTCCTGATCGACCGCGAGATCAACGCCACCGGCGTCGCCGTCGCGCAGATCGTCTCCAATAACTACCAGGGCGCCCAGCTCGGCGCGCAGGAATTCGTCAAGCTGATGGGCGAGAAGGGCAATTTCGTCGAGCTGGTCGGCAAGGAATCCGACACCAATGCCGGCATTCGTTCCAAGGGTTATCACGACGTCATCGACGACTATCCGGACCTGAAGATGGTCGCCCAGCAGTCGGCCAACTGGAGCCAGACGGAAGCCTATTCCAAGATGGAATCGATCCTGCAGGCCAACCCCGACATCAAGGGCGTGATCTCCGGCAACGATACGATGGCGATGGGCGCCTATGCGGCACTTGCCGCGGCGAACCGCAAGGATGTCATCGTCGTCGGCTTCGACGGATCGAACGATGTTCGCGACTCCATCACCTCGGGCGGCATCAAGGCAACGGTGCTGCAGCCCGCCTTCGCGCAGGCGCAGATGGCGGTCGAGCAGGCCAACGACTTCATCAAGAACAAGAAGTCGCCGGCCAAGGAAAAGCAATTGATGGACTGCGTTCTGGTCAATGGCGACAATGCCGCCAAGCTGGAGACCTTCGCGCTGACGAACTGAGCCAGCGTGATTTGAATAGCGAGGGGCGAACCCAGGATCGCCCCTCGCCGCCATTTTCCGTGGGCCGCCCACGATGCTGAACGACAGGCCGCCATGCTGAACACCAAGCCGAACTGGCCGATCCTTACCGTGATGGTCGGCATCAGCCTGACCGCCTGCAAGATCCTGCCGACGAAATCGGACGACGGCAACAACGCTGCCACCTTCAATCCAGACAAGATGGTCGAAGAGATATGGGCGGCAAAGGTCGTGCCCTATCTCCAGCAGAAAGCC
The DNA here is from genome assembly GCF_003998715.1 of Mesorhizobium sp. M7A.F.Ca.CA.002.15.2.1. NCBI lineage: Bacteria > Pseudomonadati > Pseudomonadota > Alphaproteobacteria > Hyphomicrobiales > Phyllobacteriaceae > Mesorhizobium > Mesorhizobium sp. M7A.F.Ca.CA.002.15.2.1. The sequence continues at coordinate 5,107 of NZ_RZPI01000150.1, read as the reverse complement.
GGACCGTTTGCGCAGGTTCACACACTGGCGACAACCGACCCAGCGGCTGCCGGCGCCAAATACGGCAATCCGAACAAGCAGGCGAATTCGCCTTGGACTTTCGCGGTTCGGCTGGAAGGCAAGATTATCGCGGCCAACACACAGTCGCGTGCGGCAACGGTCGACGTCGATGTCGACGGCGACGGCAAAGCCGATGCACGGGTGCAGATCGGACCGGCGGTGCGCGGTACCGCGCTGCGCGACAGCCTGGACTTCATCCAGTTCAACGACTTCACCAACCAGATCGACTTCGCCCAGTTCGGCAAGGCTTTCAACGCTTATGCCGACAAGACGGTGCTTTCCAAGCTGCCGCGCGAGGCGCTGGAAGGCCGCAGTGCCAAGGTGCTCGGCGCCTATACGCTGGGGAGCGGCCAGGACCTGCCGCTGGTGACGCCGGCGGAGGCAGAGATCGGGCCGAAGCCATGAGCGCGATCGCGGAGCGCGAAATCATTCTGAAGCTCGAGGACGTCTCCAAGGTCTATTCCGGCACCGTTGCGGTCAAGCGCGCCAATTTCGAGGTGCGCAAGGGCGCGGTCAACGTGCTGGTCGGCGAGAACGGCGCCGGCAAGTCGACGCTGATGAAGATCATCGCCGGTGTCGAACGGCCGACCGCCGGCCGCATCCTGCTGGAAGGCGAAGAGGTTTCCTTCTCGTCATCCGGTGACGCGGTGAACCGTGGCATCGGCATGGTGTTCCAGGAGCTGAACCTGTTCGGCAATATGAGCGTCGCCGAGAATATTTTCGCCACCCGAGAAATCACCAACCGCTTCGGCAAAATCGACCACGCGCAACAGGAAAACCGCGCTGCGGAATTTCTGGAACGCCTACAGGCCGGCATCCGGCCCGACATGCTGGTCGAGGATCTGCGCATCGGCCAGCAGCAGCTGGTCGAGATCGCCAAGGCGGTTTCGCTCGATGCACGCATCCTGATCATGGACGAGCCGACCTCGGCGCTGAGTGCTGCGGAAGTCGAGATCCTGTTCAAGGTGATCGCCGACCTCAAGGCGCGCGGCGTGGCGATCGTCTACATTTCGCACCGGCTCGAAGAGCTGATCCGCATCGGCGACTACATCACCGTGCTGCGTGACGGCCGCATCACCGGCCAGGAAGAGATGAAGAACGTCGACACGCAGTGGATCGTTCGCCAGATGATCGGCTCCGACGCCAAGGACTTCGCCAAGGCCGACGGCCATCTTCCGGGCGAAGAGATTTTTCGTGCCGAGGAGATCTGCCTGCCTCGTGCCACCGGCGGACTTGCCGTCGACCATGTGTCGTTGTCGCTGCGTGCCGGCGAGATCCTCGGCATATACGGCTTGATGGGCGCCGGGCGCAGCGAACTGTTCGACTGCATCATGGGCCGCCACGGCCATTCGACCGGCGACATCTTCATTGGCGGTAGAAAGGTCAAGGAGCGCGATACGACGCGGCGCATCCGGCGCGGGCTGGCGCTGATCCCCGAGGATCGCCAGCGCGAAGGGCTTGTCTCGATCCTTTCGGTCGCCAGCAATTTGACGCTGGCCAGCCTGTCGCGCTTTGCCCGCCTGTTCCACATCCGTGGCGCTGACGAAAGGCAGGCGGTGACGCAGGTGGTGCGGGAGTTGGCGATCAGGGTCGCCGACCCGGCGCAAGAGGTGTCGTCGCTGTCGGGCGGCAACCAGCAGAAGGTGGTGATCGGCAAGGCGCTGCTCACCGGGCCCAAGGTGCTGCTGATGGACGAGCCCAGCCGAGGCATCGATGTCGGCGCCAAGGCCGACGTCTTCCGCACCATGCGCAAACTGTCGCGCGATGGATTGGGCATTCTCTTCGCCACCTCGGATCTCGATGAGGTGATGGCGCTGTCAGACCGCATTGCGGTGATGAGCAACGGAAAACTGACGGGCATGTTCGATCGCTCCGAGGCGACGGAGGCAGCCCTTGTCTCCGCCTCGGCACTTGGCCACGGGCCGACCCCGCACACGGAGAAAACCGCCCATGACTGACATCCCGGCCAAGGCGGCTGTCCCCTCCGTCTCGAGCGGCTCGCTGCTGCTGACGCTGATGAAGGCGAGAACCTTCATCGCGCTCATCGCCGTCTTGATCTTCTTTTCGATCGCGGCGCCTAATTTCCTGTCGACCGCCAATCTGATCCTGATGTCGAAGCACGTGGCGCTGAATGCGTTCCTGGCGATGGGCATGACCTTCGTCATTATCACCGGCGGCATCGACCTTTCGGTCGGTTCGATCGTCGGCCTGTGCGGTATGGTGGCCGGGTATCTCGTGCTCAACGGCATCGACCTGCAGATCGGCTACACCATCTATTTCAACGTCTTTGAGATCGCGCTGATCACGCTTGCCGTCGGCATATTGATCGGCGCCGTCAACGGCTTGCTGATCACCAGGCTAAACGTCGCGCCGTTCATCGCCACGCTCGGCGTGCTCTATGTCGCGCGCGGCCTGGCGCTGCTGTCGTCGGATGGCCGCACCTTTCCCAACCTCGTCGGCAAGCCGGAGCTTGGCACCACCGGCTTCGGCTTCCTCGGGGCCGGTCGGCTGCTTGGCCTGCCGGTGGCGATCTGGATCCTCATCGTCGTTGCACTGGGAGCCGCCTATCTCGCCAAGTACACGCCACTCGGTCGCCATATCTTCGCCGTCGGCGGCAATGAACGGGCGTCGCGGATTTCGGGCGTCCGGGTCAACATGGTCAAGATGTTCGTCTATATGTTCTCCGGTTTCTGCGCGGCGATCGTCGGCCTGATCATCTCGTCCGAGCTGATGGCCTCGCATCCGGCGACGGGCGAAAGCTTCGAGCTCAACGCCATTGCGGCGGCAGTGCTCGGCGGCACCTCGATGTCGGGCGGCCGCGGCACGATCGGCGGCACCATCGTCGGCGCCTTCGTCATCGGCATTCTTTCGGACGGGTTGGTGATGATGGGCGTGAGTTCGTTCTGGCAGATGGTGATCAAGGGCCTCGTCATCATCGTCGCCGTCGTCGTCGACCAGGCACAGCGCCGGCTTCAGCAACGTGTCACCTTGATGCAGATGGCAAAGGCAGGCTGAGCATGGCGGAACTGCGGGGAGCGCTGATCGGCTGCGGCTTCTTTGCCGTCAACCAGATGCATGCCTGGCGCGACATAGCGGGCGCCTCGATCATCGCCATCTGCGACCGTGACCCGGAACGGTTGCGGATCGTCGGTGACCAGTTCGGCATTGCGAAGCGCTATACCGATGCGGCGGAACTATTTGCCGGCGAAAGCCTGGACTTCGTCGATATCGCCACCACCGCGCCCAGCCATCGTCCGCTTGTCGAAATGGCGGCCGCCCACCGCGTTCCGGTGATCTGCCAAAAGCCGTTCGCGCCGACGCTTGCCGACGCAAAGGCGATGGTCAAGGCATGCGCGGAAGCCGGCGTTCCGCTGATGGTGCATGAGAATTTTCGCTGGCAGTCACCTATCCAGGCGGTGCGGACCGTGCTCGATAGCGGCGAGATCGGCACGCCCTTCTTCGGGCGTATCTCCTTCCGCTCGGCCTATGACGTGTTTTCCGGTCAGCCCTATCTGGCGACGGGAAAGCGCTTCATCATCGAGGACCTCGGTATCCATATCCTCGATATCGCCCGTTTCCTGCTCGGCGACGTCTCGACCATCACGACACGAATCGCCCGCATCAATCCCGCCATTGCGGGCGAGGATGTGGCGACCATGCTGATGGACCACAAGAGCGGCGCAACCTCCGTGGTCGACTGCAGCTACGCGACCAAGCTCGCCACCGAGCCGTTTCCCGAAACGCTGATCGAGATCGATGGCAGCGACGGCACGATCCGGCTGGCGCAGGGATACCGGCTGACCGTCACCGGCAAGAGCGGCACGGCCGTCACCGACGTCTCGCCGCCGCTGCTGGCCTGGGCGTCGCGGCCCTGGCACAACATCCAGGAAAGCGTCGTAGCCATCCAGCAGCACTGGGTCGACTGCCTGGCAAAGGGGACCGAGCCGGCGACCTCGGGCGCCGACAATCTTAGGACATTCGCGCTGGTCGAGGCCGCCTATGCTGGGGCCGCGAGCCGGCAACCGGTGCAACTCGACGCCTTGCCGAAATGACCGCCGGCACTTTCCTGCTCTACGGCACGCGCGTGGTCGAGGCCGAGCCGGTCAGGCTCAGCGCAGGCTCGCTCAGCGCCGACTTCGTCAACGGCAATCTGCGCACCATCCGCCATGGCGGCACCGAAGTGCTGCGCGCCATCGCCTATATCGTGCGTGACCGCGACTGGGGCACCTATGAGCCAAATTTGACGGACCTGGTGATCGAGCAGGGTGCCGACGCTTTTTCGGTCAGCTATTCGGCAAGCTGCCTGGCCCCCGATGGAAACCGGCTCGGCTTCCGCGCCACCATCAAAGGCTCTGCCGACGGCCGTCTGGTCTTCGACGTCAGCGCCCTTCCCGAAAACGATTTCGAAACCAACCGCTGCGGCTTCTGTATCCTGCACCCGATCGCCGACCTCGCCGGTAGCCCGGTCATGGTCGAGCACACAGACGGCAGCGTGGTGGCGACGAAACTTCCCCAGCTGATCGACCCCTGGCAGCCTTTCAAGGATATCCGCGCCATCTCCCATCAGGTTCGGCCTGGTGTCATCGCTGAGTGCCGGATGGAAGGCGATACTTTCGAAATGGAGGACCAGCGCAACTGGTCGGACGCCTCCTACAAGACCTATGTGCGGCCGCTGGTGCTGCCGTGGCCGTATGTGCTGCCTGCCGGCCAGCCCCTGAGCCAGACGATCAGCCTGCGCATCGCAGGTGAAGGCAAAGCGCCGGCTGCCGCAGTGGCCAGCGAACCGGTCAGGGTCGAACTCGGCGAGGCGGGAGCAAGGCTGCCCGATGTCGGCGTGGTCATCTATCCCGAGGATGTCGAGACGGCGCTGGCGAACCTCTCCACGCTGGCGGCACTCGGCCCACAACAGCTGCTGTTTCACCACGATCCGACGCGCGGCCACGGGCTCGATGCCTTGCGCGCTTTCGCCCGGCTCGCAACTGCCTACGCAGCCGAAACCACCCTCGAATGCGTCGTTGCCTGCGCTGGTGATCTTGACGCCGAGTTG
>NZ_RZPI01000014.1:0-23706 GCF_003998715.1 Mesorhizobium sp. M7A.F.Ca.CA.002.15.2.1 | reverse complement strand
GTCGTCGACATAGGTGAAGTCGCGCGTGTGGTTGCCGTTGTTGAACAGTTTGATCGGCTCGCCAGCAAGGATGTTTTTGGTGAACAGGAACAGCGCCATGTCCGGGCGCCCCCAGGGGCCATAGACGGTGAAGAAGCGAAGCCCGGTCGTCGGCAGCCCGAACAGATGGCTGTAGCTGTGCGCCATCAGCTCGTTGGCGCGCTTGGTCGCGGCGTAGAACTGCAGCGGGTGGTCGGCCGGACGATGCTCGGAAAACGGCATGTCGGTGTTGGCGCCGTAGACACTCGAGGTGCTGGCATAGGTCAGGTGCGCGACGGCGCTGTTGCGGCAGGCCTCCAGCATGTTGGTGTAGGCGATGATGTTGCTTTCGACATAGGCGTGCGGGTTTTCCAGGCTGTAGCGAACCCCTGCCTGGGCGGCGAGATGGATCACCCGGTCGAATGCGTGGTCGGCAAAGCAGGCGTCGACCACGCTCTTGTCGGCGAGATTGCCGCGGATGAAATGGTAGCCGGCATTGGTCTTGCGGCTCGCCTCGTCCAGGAGCCGCAGTCTCGCCTCCTTGATTTCCGGATCGTAGTAGTCGTTGACGTTGTCGATGCCGACGACCTCGTCACCGCGCTCCAGCAGCCGCTTGGCTACGTGATACCCTATGAAGCCGGCCGCGCCGGTGACCAGAACCTTCATCAGAAGCGCCCATCCGTGACATGCCTGGGAAACAGACCCTTGATGTCGTAAATGACGCCGGGGGTCTTGCAAAGAGCCTGCAGGCCGTCGACGCCCAGAGCGCGGAACTGCCTGTGGCCGACGGCCACGATAACGACGTCAATGTCCTTCATTCCTCAGGTCCGGACATTTTCCTCAAAGGCCACCCCCATCACCAGAATCCGACTGCCAACGACCAAGAGCTACGACAGCGCGGCTGCTCCAGCAAGCATCTATTTCTCGGATCAACAGTGCGGGAACTTTTGATCAACAGCATTGCTTTATGCGATTGAAAAGATACCGTCTGCAACGCACCAACGCCGAACGATAGGGCCAATAATGCGATGTAATTTCCAGCACCGCTTCGGCGATCAACCCCTTGGCAAGTCGCCTGGGAGCCGAGACAGATCGATCTAGAGAGCGGAGATATTGCGTTCCGAAGCAGCTGTATGTTGGTGTCGTCGGGACGGCAACCTAATCAGATGCGTATGGCCGGCGGAGGGTACCGATCATCGGCCATAAGATCGGCCAAACATCCGGGCAAATTCGAAATATATCTTTATAATTACGTATTTAGCAGAAGCCAAGATCGGCCAGACATGGAAGAAAGCGTTTCAACTACATTCACCCGTTCCCCGACGGCAATGGCCGCGTCAGCCGTTTGATGAGCCACGCCATGGCCCATGAGGCTGGGATCGCCGCGCACGGGCTGTGGTCGATCTCACGCGGTCTAGCGCGCGGCGTGAAAAGCCGCACGGACTACAAGCGCATGATGGATCATGCCGATATGCCCCGCCAGGGTGATCTCGACGGACGGGGCAACCTCTCCGAGCGCGCACTCGGCGACTTTACGCTATGGTTCATGCAGGTGTGCATCGATCAGGTGAACTTTATGACCGGCTTGTTCGATCTCGACACGCTCGCGAAGCGGCTGCGTCGCTACGTCGAGCGCAGTGGCCTCAAACCCGAAGCCGCCCGCCTCCTGGAGGAAGCGCTAATGCGCGGCGAATTTGAACGCGGCGAAGCGTCTCGCATTAGCGGACTACCCGAACGCACGGCGCGTCGCGTGTTCAATGAGGTGATCGCGCTCGGTCTGTTGGCGTCGGAAACACCCAAAGGTCCGGTGTCGATACGCTTTCCGGCCAACGCATTGGATTCACTGTTTCCGAAGCTGTTTCCAGAAACCTAAGTGTGATTACTTGGCAGACGCCACGCTGAAATCCGCCAATCACCCCACGCCAGCCAAGGCTTGATTGCTCAAGCCGCTGGTCTGCTCGGGCTTCAGCCGCGCTTGAGCAGCGTCCAGACGGCCGGCACCAGGCTTGCCGCGAGAGCCACCTTGATCAGGTCGCCGACGATGAACGGCACGACGCCGAACTGCCACGACTTTTCCGGACCGATGAGCAGCGCCAGCCAGGCAAAGCCCATCGCCATCATGACGACTTCGCCAACCAGCATGGCGTTGAAAAGCTTGATCGGATGGCGGTCCCAGCCGCGATCCGCCGCCCAGCCGACAATGGCCGCCATGACCACGAAGCCGGCGAGATAGCCGCCGGTCGAGCCGAGCATGTAGGCAATGCCGAGACCCTTTTCAGGCGTGCTCTGGAAGACGGGGAAGCCCATGGCGCCCTCGGCCATGTAGAGCAGCAGGGTGGCGACGCCGAGACGCATGCCGAAAGCGGCGGCAATCAGCAGCACGGCCAGCGTCTGCATCGAAATGTCGACCGGCCCGAGCATCACCTTGGTCTTGGCCGACAGTGTCAGCACAAGCGTTCCGGCGATGGCCAGGAAAAGCTGCGTTGCCAGCCGCGCCGCGCCGCTTTGCGGCAGAGCCAGAGAAACAAGCGGACGCATCGTAGTTGCAATTGCCATGGTATTTCCCCAATCCGATTGCCGCTACCAGATGTTCGCGGCCTCACATCCTCCTATATTGGCTTGCGTGTTATGCGGCAATCGGTTTTGCCGTTTCCCCAAACAAGGCACCGATGCATGGCACTGAAGTTCGAGACCGGCTTCGACCCCCTCTATGGCCAGGGGGTGAGCGTCGCGCCCGATGTCCAGCGCATCACGGCCCGCAATCCAAGCCCTTTCACCTTTCACGGCACCAACAGCTACATAATTGGCCGCGATACGCTGGCGGTGATCGATCCGGGGCCGCATGACGAGGCGCATCTGCGGACCCTGCTCGAAGTGATCGCAGGCCGGCCAGTCAGCCATATCTTCGTCAGCCATACGCATCGCGACCACTCCCCGCTGGCGGCCCGGCTGAAAGAGCGCACCGGCGCCATCGTGCTGGCCGAGGGGCCGCACCGGCCGGCAAGAGCCCTGCACATCGGCGAGACCAATGCGCTCGACGCCAGTGCAGACATGGCTTTCGTTCCCGACATCGCCCTTTCCGACGGCGAGGCGGTCGATGGCGACGGCTGGTCGATCAGGACGGTTCTGACCCCGGGCCACACCGCCAATCATGCGGCATTCGCGCTGGAAGGAACCGGCATCCTGTTTTCGGCCGATCATGTCATGGCCTGGGCAACCTCCATCGTCGCCCCGCCGGATGGAGCGATGGCCGATTACATGGCCTCGCTGGACCGTCTAATCGACCGCGAGGACCGCTTGCTGCTGCCCGGACATGGCGGGCCGGTGACGGCACCGCGCGCTTTCATGCGCGGGCTGAAGACGCACCGCAAGATGCGCGAGCGAGCCATCCTGGAGCGGGTCAGAGAAGGCGACCGGACGATTCCCGACATGGTCAGGGCGATCTACAGGGATACCGATCCGCGGCTGCATGGCGCCGCCGGATTGTCGGTGCTTGCCCATCTCGAGGATCTGACGGCGCGCGGTCTGGTTGTGACCGATGCCGCACCGGCCATCGACGGCATTTTCACGCCGGCCGGATAGGCAACGCAGCCCACTGCCAAGTGCCCGTGCCTCACTCGGCCGGCGCGGCGCCAACCTGACCGGCGACTTCCTGGTCGAGCTCGGCAAGGAAATCGACAATACGCGCGGCATTGTCGCCAAGGTCGTAGCGACCGTAGCGGGACGCCGACCGCATGTCGACGATGACCGTATCGCCATCGTCCGTCACGCGGATCGCCACATCGGCGGGAAGGCCGATCACGAAGCCCTTGGCGACGGCGGTGATGGTCACCTCGCTTTGCCCGGCGAGATCAGGATAGGGTTCCGATAGATCCCAGTCGCGCCGGTCGAGTACGGTTTCGACGGCATTGACGACAGTCTCGAACGGCAGGTCGTAGCTGCGTGCGCTGACCAGCGGATAGCTATCGGTCTGCAGCCGCTGTTCCCCAGGCGTCGACGGCGCAAGCACGTTCATATCCTTCTTGCGGTCGCTCACGTCGAGCGCCGGCGGTTCGTCGAAATCCGTCGAGATGTCCCTGAGCGGCGGATAGATCGTCGCCCAGTAGGCGGCGACGCCGTAGGGTGCGAGCACCAGCAGCGCCAGCAGCGCGCCGACCGTCAGGTCGCGACCGCCGCGGTCGCCGAAATTCCAGAGCCGCGAAAAGGCAAACCCGGCAAACAACAGCGCCATCGCCGCCAGCAGCGCGACAATGCCGAGCACCCACAGAAAGACAGGTGTTTCGACGAGATCGAAGCGATGGCCGACAAAGACCGTCAGCAGCAGCACCAACGAAAAAGCGGCCGTGCGCCGCGACCATCCGGCCGCCCTCGACGTTTGCCGTTCAGGAATACTTGCCATCGATTGCCGCACCACCCCAACCCGAACGGAGACTTAGAACCTTTTTGCGATGCCATGAAGCCGAAACATGCGACATCGCGTCAATCCGTCGGCAGGCGATAATCCTTGAACTGCTGGCGCAAGGTGATCTTCTGGATCTTGCCGGTGGCGGTGTGCGGAATTTCACCGACGAAGGCGACATCGTCCGGCATCCACCATTTGGCCACCTTGCCGTCCATGAAGTCGAGAATATCAGCCTTGCTCGGTTCCTTGCCCGGTTTGCGGACGACGACCAGCAGCGGCCGTTCGCCCCATTTCGAATGGTGGACGCCGATGGCTGCCGCCTCGGCGACATCGGGGTGACCGACAGCCAGGTTCTCGAGGTCGATGGTCGAAATCCATTCGCCGCCGGACTTGATGACGTCCTTGGCACGATCGGTGATCTGCATATAGCCGCCCGCGTCGATGTGGGCGACGTCGCCGGTATCGAACCAGCCGTCCCCGTCGAACTGCTCCACGCCGGCGCCGCCATAATAGGCACGGGCAACGGCCGGCCCACGCACTTTCAGGCGGCCAAATGTCTTGCCGTCCCAGGGTTGCGCATTGTTGTCGTCGTCGGTCACCTTCATTTCGACGCCGAACGGCGGATAGCCCTGTTTCTGCTGGACATCGAGCCGGGCTTCGCCCTCAAGACCAGCATAGTCCGGCTTCAGGGTGCACAGCGTGCCGAGCGGCGACATTTCGGTCATGCCCCAGGCATGGATGACCTGGACATCGTAGTTCTGCTGAAACTTCGTCATGATCGCGCGCGGGCAGGACGAGCCGCCGATGACGACCTTATTGAGATAGGGAAGCTTCTTGCCGGTCTCCTCCAGATGCTGCAGCAGCATCATCCAGACGGTCGGCACGGCCGCACTGAAGGTCACCTTCTCGGTATCGAGCAGTTCATAGATCGAGGCGCCGTCCATCTTGCAGCCGGGCATGACCAGCTTGGCGCCGATCATCGGCCCGCTCTGGCCAAGGCCCCAGGCATTGGCGTGAAACATCGGCACGACAGGCAGGATCGTGTCGCGCGACGACAACCCCATGGCGTCGGGCATGGCGGCGATCATGGCGTGCAGCACGTTCGAACGGTGGCTGTAGACGACGCCCTTGGGATCGCCCGTGGTCCCGGAGGTGTAACACATGCCTGCGGCGGTGCTTTCGTCGAAGGTCTTCCAGGCGAAGTCGCCATCCGCCTCGTCAAGCCACTCTTCATAGGCGACCACATTGGGCAACGTCGTCTGCGGCATGTGTGCCTTGTCGGTCAGCACGATCACCTGTTTCAGCGACTTGACGGCGCCGGCGATCTTCTCGAGCAGCGGCACGAAAGTCAGGTCGACGAAGACTGCCTTGTCCTCGGCATGGTTCATGATCCAGACGATCTGCTCGGGAAACAGCCGCGGATTGAGCGTGTGGTAGATGGCGCCGATGCCCATGATGCCGTACCAGGCCTCGATGTGGCGGGCGGTGTTCCAGGCCAGCGTCGCGATGCGGTCGCCCAACCCATAGCCGTCGCGCTCCAGCCGCTGGGCGACCTTCAGGGCGCGACGATGGATGTCGGCGTAGGTGGTGCGCACGATCGGCCCTTCGATCGAGCGTGACACGATCTCGCGCATGCCATGCTGCCGCTCGGCATTGTCGATGAGCTTATGGCAAAGCAGCGGCCATTCCTGCATCAGTCCCAGCATTCGGTCCTCCCTCACGCTTTTGCGTTGTGCTTTTTGTCCCATTGTGGAGCGAACCGACGGATTGTCCAGCCGCCAATACGGCCGAGCACTGCATTGGGAACAACCGCCACAATCCGGCCATCGTCGGCGTTAAGCTTCGTTAACGGGCAAAGGGGTGCGATTGGCGACTGAAAGAGGTTCGCATGGACGCGCAGCTCGACGACAAGGCTCTCGAGAGTACGCTTGCCGAAAGTCTGGCCGATCTGGTGCCGGACACAAAGACTGTTTCCGAAGATGAATTTGTTGAAGTTGTCGGCGGCGCGCTGGAAGCGGTCGGCGGCACGTTGCTGTTCAAGATGTGCGTCCAGAACCAGGGCGAGGACCAGCACGTCGCAGCCGCGTCAGTCGGCGATGGCGGAAACCGCCAGTTCCTGCTGCTCACCTTGCCGACCGGCGGTGGTTCCCTGAAGGTCGAGACCGTATCGAGAAGCAGCAACCCGGTCGCCGGTATTGCTGCCGCCTATGCGGGTCTCATGGACGTGTTCAAGGCCGCTGCCTGACAGCTGACGACAAGTATCGAGGATATTCGGAGGCGCGATCCGGCAGTGCCGGCCTGGGCAGGTGTTTGCGTGTTGCATGGCGACGGCAGGCCTTGAACAATGCGTTTGCGCGACACATCTCAAAGTCGACGCAAGGAGAGCCGCCGCATGGATCAGATCGCCAACCCCGCACCCGGTTTCCAACGCAACCCGGACAAAATCATCACCATCGAGCCCTATGCCGGCACCGTTACCGTGCGCGCCGGAGACGTGGTCATCGCTTCAACAGCGAAGGCCAAGGTGCTGACCGAAGCTCCCTATCCGGCGGCCTTCTACATTCCGTTCGCCGACATCGATTTCGGCAAGCTTGGCCGCACCGACCACTCGACCCATTGCCCCTACAAGGGCGATGCAAGCTATTGGAGCGTGCTGCCTGCCGGCGAGACCGGCCAGAACGCCATGTGGGCCTATGAACGGCCTTTCGACGAGATGGCTGAAATCGGCAACCACGGCGCATTCTACGCCAGCAAGGTCACGATCGAAGCCAAACCGGACTGAGCCAACGCCGAAGCGGGATACGCTCGGCTGGCCACTCACTCCGTGGTGCCGTTATTGCCGATGCCCTCGGCATCGTCGAGCCGCACAAAGGTCAAGCCCTTGGCCTTGAGCGCCAGCAGCCCCTGCACCACGCCTTCGCCTGCCGCATGGGTCGGCTGGTTGATATGCGAGATAATGACGTCGCCGTCCTTGGCCGCCGCGATGCGCCGCGCGGTTTCCTTGGCGCCGAGCAAGGAGCCGCCGTCGCCGTTTATCGAGAATCCCGCGACCTTGAAGCCAAGCTTGCGGATCATGGCGATTGCCGACGGGCTGTATTCGGCGGTTGCGCCACGAAACCATTTCGGCGCCGGCTCGCCGGTCCCGGCAAGAGCGGCGGCCCCCGATTCGACCTCGGCCAGCACCGCATCCGGGCTGCCGGCGCTGCGGATGCCGTAGATTTTCCGCGGCGTGTCGACCGCCGGGATGTGGTGACCGCCGTGATTTTCCAGTTCGAACAGATCGGGATGCGCCCGCATGATCTCGACGGCGGCGGCGTTTCGCTTCAGCCAGATGCCGGTCACGAAAATGGTGGCGGGGATCTTGTTGTCCACCAGCGCCGAAAGGATCCGGCTGTCGGTCTGTCCGCCGCAGGCATCGAGCGTGAGTGCCACACGGCCGGCGCCGCTCGCCTGCGGCCTGATGTGCAGCGTCGGCTCGACGAGCGGCGCGGCATGGCCGGCGGATGCCATCGCCAACGACATGGCGATCATCCAGAGATTTTTTTGCAGCAGGCGCATCAAACCGATTTCCTGACCCGTCATTTCAAGCAGGCATCCCAAAGACCCGCATGAAGGCGGAAATCAGGATGATGCATAGCAGAAAAGCGCTCCACGCGACAATGTGACCGTGCCTGTGGCGAAGGGGTCATTCCACCGCGTCGAGAGTCGTGCATGCGACCCATGATCTCAGATGACGCATTCCAGCTGCATTTCGGTGCGCGAAAGAACCTCGCGCACCGCGTCGACCACCGGCTTGACTTCCAGGCCCCAGACGCAGCATGCCTTGCTGGGATCCGGCGCGCGGCAAAGGTCCTCGGCCATGCAGGCGCAAGGCATCGGCGGCTGGAGCGAGATGCTGGGCACGCCGACGGGACCCCAGCGCGACGGCTCCGTCAGACCGAACAGCCCGACAACCGGGGTCCCAGTGGCTGCCGCCATGTGCATCGGGCCGCTCTCATTGCCGAGAAACAGCCGGGCCTGTTTCAGCACCGCCAGCAGGCTTTCAAGCGACAGGTCACCGACGAGATTGACGACCGGCGGCGCGGTCCTGGCGACGATGCGTTCGGCGATCTCGCGCTCGTCCGGGCCGCCCACCAGGACGACGTCCAGGCCGGTCTCGCCGGCAATCTCGACGATCGCTGCTGCAAACCGCTCCGGCTGCCAACGTCGCCCCTCGAAGCTTGCACCCGCATGCACGGCGATGAAGGCATTTGGCCGCAGATGGTGTTTATCCAGGAGCGCCAATGCTTTCGCCATCTCCAATGGCAGCGGCTGAAGGTTCGGAATCACCGTGCGAAGTTCAATGCCGAGCGCTTCGAGCGGCGAGAGGTAGCGGTACAGGAAATGCTGGCCATCAAAGCCGTAGGGCTTGGCAAGGACGTTGGCGGGCTGCCGCTCCAGCATACGCAAGGGTCTTTCGGAGGGATTGTATCCGACACGGGTCTTTGCGTGGACGAGCCCGGTGAGGATGCGCGACGTCTTCGAATCGGTCAGGTCGATGGTCAGGTCGAAGCGGAAGCGGCGCAACGCCCGCACCATGGCGTAGAGCTCCTTCCCGCGCTCCAAGGGCGTGCCGCGCATGCGGTCGCGCCTGAATGCGACCACCTCGGAAGCGATACCATGGGCGATCACGAAGCTCTCGAAGCGGGCCTCGCACAGAAAGACGATGCTGGCGCCGGGGAATTCGAGCCGCAGGTTCTTGGCGAGCGCCGAGGCGAGGACGAGATCTCCTATGAACTTGGTTTGAATGACCAGGATCGAGCGGAGCGGCGCGGGAGAGATCTGCAGCATCTGTTTCCGGGAGCAATTTGCGGATGGCCGCAAATTGGGCAGGAACAATGTCGAGATTACGCGGCGCGGCCAGCACGTTCGCGTGAATTGTCTTACAAAACGGTAAGCTGGATGGATCCTATCCGCGGCCTGTTTTCGCAACCAGCACCGCTGCCTGCGCTGCCGCCAGCCTGGCGATCGGCACGCGATAGGGCGAACAGGACACGTAGTCGAGGCCGACCTCTTCGCAAAAGCGGATCGAGGCCGGATCGCCGCCATGTTCGCCGCAGATGCCGAGCTTGATGTCGGGCCGCGTCGCCTTGCCCTTTTGCGCGGCCATGCGCACCAGTTCGCCGACGCCCTCGATGTCGAGCGAGACGAACGGGTCCTGATCGATAATGCCCTTCTGGCGGTAGGTTTCCAGGAACGAGGCCGCATCGTCGCGCGAGATGCCGAAGGTCGTCTGGGTCAGGTCGTTGGTGCCGAAGGAGAAGAATTCGGCTGATTCTGCAATGACATGCGCGCGGATGGCGGCGCGGGGAAGCTCGATCATCGTGCCAGTGAGATAGTCGATCTTGACCCCGGTTTCCTCCATGACGCTCTTGGCAACCGCATCGATGCGCGCCTTGACGTAGTCGAGTTCCTTCACCAGGCCGACGAGCGGCACCATGATCTCGGGGACCACCAGGGCGCCGGCCTTCCTGCCGGCCTCCACGGCCGCCTCGAAAATGGCCCGTGCCTGCATCTCGGCGATCTCGGGGTAGGAGACGGCCAGGCGGCAGCCACGATGGCCGAGCATCGGGTTGAACTCGTGCAGTGCCTCGGTGCGCTGCCTGAGCTTGTCGGGCGACACGTTCATGGCGGCGGCGACCTCGGCGATTTCAGCCTCGGTCTTGGGGAGGAATTCGTGCAGCGGCGGATCGAGCAGTCGGATCGTCACCGGCAGGCCGGCCATGATCTCGAACAGTTCGAGGAAATCCGAGCGCTGCATGGGCAGAAGCTTGGCGAGTGCGGCGCGCCGGTCCTTTTCGGTGTCGGCCAGGATCATCTCGCGCATGGCGACGATGCGGTCGCCGTCGAAGAACATGTGCTCCGTGCGGCAAAGCCCGATGCCTTCGGCGCCGAAGGAGCGCGCCATGCGCGCATCGAGCGGTGTTTCGGCATTGGTGCGCACCTTCATGCGCCGCACCGCGTCCGCCCATTCCATGATGGCGGCAAAATCGCCTGACAGTTCAGGCTGCAGCATGGCAACCGCGCCCTTCAGCACCTGGCCGTTGCCGCCATCGATGGTGATGATGTCGCCTTTGCGGAAGGTCTGCCCCATCGAGAGCAGCGTGCCGGCCCTATAGTCGACGCGCAGCGAGCCGGCACCCGAGACGCAAGGCTTGCCCATGCCGCGCGCCACCACCGCGGCGTGGCTGGTCATGCCGCCGCGCGTGGTCAGGATGCCTTCCGCCGCATGCATGCCGTGGATGTCTTCGGGACTGGTCTCGATGCGCACTAGGATCGCCTTGCGCCCTTGTGTCTTCAAGTCCTCGGCGTCAGCTGAGGAAAAGACGATCTCGCCGGTAGCGGCACCGGGCGAGGCCGGCAGTCCGATGCCGATGACGTCGCGCGCGGCCTTGGGGTCGATGGTGGGATGCAGCAACTGGTCGAGCGAGGCCGGGTCGATACGGGCAACGGCTTCCTCTTTCGTGATGAGCCTGTCGCGCGCCATCTCGACGGCAATTTTCAGCGCCGCCTTGGCGGTGCGCTTGCCGGAGCGGGTCTGCAGCATCCACAATTTGCCGCGCTCGATGGTGAATTCGAGATCCTGCATGTCGCGGTAGTGCTTCTCCAGACTATCGGAGATGGTGACGAAGGACTGGAACGCGTCAGGCATCAGCTTCTGCAGCGACGGCTTGTCCGAGCCTGCTGCGATACGCGCCGCTTCGGTGATGTTCTGCGGCGTGCGGATGCCGGCAACGACGTCCTCGCCCTGCGCGTTCACCAGGAACTCGCCATAGAGCATCTTTTCGCCGGTCGATGGGTTGCGCGTGAAGGCAACGCCGGTGGCCGAGGTTTCGCCCATATTGCCGAACACCATGGCCTGGACGTTGACCGCCGTGCCCCAGCTTTCGGGAATATCGTGCAGGCGGCGATAGGTGATGGCGCGGTTGTTCATCCAGCTCGAGAACACGGCTGATATCGCGCCCCAGAGCTGCTCATGCGGATCCTGCGGAAACGGCCTGCCAAGCTCTTCCTCGACTTTGGCCTTGTAGAGCGCGATGACGCCCTGCCATTCGAGCGCCGTCAGTTCGGTGTCGAGCTCGTGCCCGAGCCCGCCCTTCTGGTCCTCCAGGATTTCCTCGAACACTTCGTGGTCGAGACCCATGACGACATCGGAATACATCTGGATGAAGCGGCGGTAGCTGTCATAGGCAAAGCGCGCATCGCCGGAATCGGCGGCCAGCGCCTCGACCGTCTCGTCGTTCAGGCCGAGATTGAGGACGGTGTCCATCATGCCGGGCATCGAGGCGCGAGCGCCAGAACGCACCGACACCAGCAGCAGTTTCGACGGGTCGCCGAACCGACGACCGGTCAGCCGGCCGATGTGATCGAGCGCGACCGCGACATCGGCTTCCAACCCGGCCGGATAAATACGGCCGTTGGCGTAGTAGGCGTTGCAGACCTCCGTGGTGATGGTGAAGCCCGGCGGCACCGGCAGCCCCAGGCTGCACATCTCGGCTAGGTTGGCGCCTTTGCCGCCCAGGAGATTCTTGTCGCTGGCACGGCCCTCCGCCGCACCATCGCCAAAGGTGAAAACCCATTTGGTCATGCATCGCTCTCCGGTTGCAGGAGATTGGAAAGATTGGCGAAACGGAAAGTTCCGCCGGTCCGCCCTTGGAGCGATATGATGCTGCAGTGCGAAAGGCAAGGCGTCGGCAAAGCCGCCCGGCCACTACAATCGATTAAGCAAAGCCGTGCCTCAGGATGCGGCAAAAAGGTTTGCTATGCCGGGGATTCTGGAGTAGAACATACAGTGAACAAAGAGGTGGCTATGAAACTGTCCGGAAAACTCGACTATCTGGAAATGCCGGCTACGGGCGGAACGCTGGACCGGCTGAAGGCCTTCTACAGTTCCGCCTTTGCCTGGTCGTTCACTGACTATGGGCCGACCTATTCGGCCTTTGCCGAAGGCCTGGACGGGGGTTTTCAGGCCGACGCCGCCGAAGCGCCATCGAAGCCGCTGCCGGTGCTGTACAGCAGGGATCTGGAGGCGACCCTCGAGGCTGTCGAAAACGCCGGCGGCACGGTCGTCAAACCGATCTTCGCGTTCCCTGGCGGCCGCCGTTTCCACTTTGCCGATCCGGCCGGCAACGAGATGGCGGTGTGGTCCGAATAGCCAGCTGGTGCCGTCTGGTGGCGTTGCTTTTGCTGCCCAAACAGGCGTTCTCACCACCATTCATGGGGCATTGTGCTTTTTGGCTGCTCTGCTAATAACGCGCCGCACAAGCGACTCTGACGGCAATTGGGGCGTCGCCAAGTGGTAAGGCATCGGTTTTTGGTACCGACATTCCCAGGTTCGAATCCTGGCGCCCCAGCCATCCCGCTCAGGTCCGTTCCGGACACTTAGGACCGAGAGTACCTTTGCGATCTTCCATGAAGCCGATCGGCTAACAGTTCGATTGTGTCATAAATTCAGATGAGCCAAAGCCGTCGCGGCAAATTCAGGTCTTGCACATGATCTGGATAGTGTCGCCTTGAACATCTCCTTCTTTCCATACATAGGTCGGCCGGGTGGGTGGCGGCTCAACATGGAACTTCAATGAACCTTCCTATCTTCGCCATCAACCTCGATCGCGAGACCCAGCGCTGGAGCGAATTGCTCGCCAGCGCCGAAGCGGCAGGCCTGACCTTGCAGCGCATTGCCGCCGTCGACGGCCATGCGCTTGCCAAAGAGGCCTGGACGGAGATCGATCTGCCAGCCGCACGCAAGCTGAGCGGGCGCGACATCCTTTCCGGCGAATATGCCTGTTACCGCAGCCATATCCAGGCGCTGGAAACGTTCGTGGCCGGTGGCAGCGCCCATGGCCTGATCGTCGAGGACGACGTCCTCTTCAGCGAAGACACCATGCGGCGCATCGAGGCCGTCATCGCGGCGGTGCCGGATTTCGACGTCATCAAACTGATCAACCATCGCATCAGCTTCTTCATGCGCGCCGTCGAGACGGCGGAAGGCGACGAGATCGGTCGTGCGCTGCATGGCCCGCAAGGCTCGGCCGCCGCCTATCTGGTGACGCGGGAGGGCGCGCAGGGTCTGTTGTCGGCGCTCGCCGTCATGAAAATGCCATGGGACGTCGCGCTCGAACGCTTTTGGGATACCGGTCTGAAGGTCTATTCGGCCCGCCAAAACGTGCTTGGCTTCGCCGCCAGCAGCGAGATCTCCGGCATAGCCGGTCCCTCGGGAAGCTACAAATCCGCAAGGTTGGGGGGGCCGAGCCGGCTACGTGCCGGGGTGTTGCGGGCCAGTGACGAGCTGCGCCGCCTGCATCACGTCCTGCTGCGGCCCCCTTTGCCGCGAGATACCCTGGACTATGCCAAGGACAACGCGCCGCGCCACACCTTGCTTCTGTTGCTTGCGGCACTCGCCGTTCTCGCCATGGTTTCCGCGGTGTGGCGCGAGGCAGACACCTACCGCTATGCGGGCCTGGCGCTGGCCCTGGTCGCGGTCATCCGCTGGTTCAGGGTGGATTTGTGGACCTACAGCAAACCACTGATCGGTTGGGTCGGCTTCCTGTGTCTGGGCTGGTCGCTCTATGTCTTCATCCGACTGGCGATCGTCTATTTCGGCACCCACCAGTTGGGTGGCGCCGAAGGCATTTACATGTTTCCGCTGTTCTATGCGACGACCGGATTCGCCTTTCTGCTGTTTGTCAGGCAGCCCGCACGGCTGGTCCTCTGGTTCATGATCCTCAGTCTTGTCTTCCTGGCGGCGGACACCGCCTGTTCGAACATGTTTCAGGATATCCAACCGGCCCCGTGGCTTTTCAACAATCCCATCCACGCGTCGGTGGCGGCCGGTTTCATCTTCCTCTGCACGCTGCAATTCATGGCTTACACGGCCCAGAGAACGGACCTCGGGAAAGCAACCAAGAACCTTTATTGGGCGCTGTCGACAGCCGTCCTGCTGCTTGCCGTCGTCAATATCATCGAGATGCGGTCAAAGGGCGTGTGGCTTGCGCTTGCGCTTGCGCTGCTCCTGTTGACGGTCATGACCCTGGCGAGAGGCCATCGCCGCGAACTGTTGGTTTCGGGTGGCGTGCTGGCGATCGTGGCGGCCGGCATTGTCGCAACACACAACATCTTCTCGTCCACCGCCGGCGACACCATGACCTTCGTCAAAACCCTGGTTCCGGATGTGTTCAGGCATGGCGTCCTTCCCGCATTCGACCGCGCCATCGCGAGCGATGCGGTTCCGCTTGCAGCCAAGGAAAGGCTGATGCTGTGGGCGGATGCGATCGATATCTGGAAACGCCACCCGATCTTCGGAGCCAGTTCCAGCTGGCTGACCGAGTGGGAGAACAGAACCTATCATCCCATGATCTTAAACGTCTTCCACAATGGTTATCTGGAAATTGTCGTGCGCTATGGTGTGGTCGGACTGGCGTTCTTTGCCTTTCTCTACACCTGGTCGGCCAGGCAGGTTCTGCTGGCCATGCGAGCCAAGCTTGTCGCTCCGGCCGCATGGTCCTGTTACATCTCCACACTGGTTTTCTTCGCCCTCAGCATCCTTACCAATTCCAACAACCGGCTGGCCATGGGTGAGGCCTTCATGTGGTTTGCCGCGGCGTTCGGCTTCTATTGTTTTTATGTTCGCCAGCAGAAGAACCTTGTCGCGCCGCGAACCTATTTTTAGGGCCTGCCGGCGCAGCACGTATCTGATCAGCCGGTTGCGGCCAATGCACCTTTGAGGCCCCGCTCAATTTCCCGATAATCGGGAAAGTCGATGCCAAAATCCACGGCTTATCGCCGGCAACCCGTTTGTTACGATCGACACAGATCACAGACGGGGGTTGTCACGGATATGCTGACGGACAGGCAGGCACGCGAAGCGGTGGAGCAGTACCGCGAGGAAGGATATGCGGTCGTTCGACAATTCGTCGACGGCGACGAGATGATCCGGCTGAAGAAGGAAACCGATGCGGTCTATGCCGATGGCCTCAAGCATCACGCCACTTTCCGGCACGGCAACCTGAATTTCCAGATCCTGCCTGAATCGGACTTTGGCCAACGATATGTGCTGCAGGCTTACTGGTTTTCCTGGATCAATTCCTATTTCGAGCAGTTCCGCCGCAATCCCGACTATCTGAAGCTGCTCGAGGGTCTGATCGGCCGCGACATAAAACAGATCGCCCAACAGCTGCACTGGAAGCCGCCCGGCGCCAATGTCACGGGTTATCGCTTCCACCAGGATCTGCGCTTCCGTAACCAGGCCGCCTTCGACAATGTCGCCGACGCCACCGTGACAACAGGCCTCGCGGTCGATCGGGCGACGCTGGACAATGGCTGTCTTCAGGTCGTGCCCGGCAGCCACAAGCTCGGCTATCTCGGCCTGTCGGACGAGGGAACCGGCGAGCTGATGAAGGGTCTGACCGCCGAAGAAGAGTTGCGCAAGGTCGGCATCGACCCGGCGACCATCGTTCCGCTGGTGCTGGAGCCGGGCGATCTTGCTTTATGGGGGCTGCTCACCGTGCACGGCTCCTCGCCCAACAGGTCACAGCACGACCGCGCCTTTGCACTGTCCAGCTATGTGCGGGCGGATACGACGCAACGTGGCGAATGGGCGTTCAGGGACGGTGTTTCGGTGCCGCTCGGCAAGACGCCGGCACTGTGCAAATACGAAAAGCTCTTCGAGGAGCCGGGACCGATGTACGACACCACCGCCTGGTGGAAATGACGCTGCCGCGTCGGGCGACGGGGGCAGCAGGGGCCTGGCGTTCGCGCCAGGCCCCTGACGGCGTTGGCCGGCAATCGGGCAGCATTTCAGGCGGTGAAGTCGGCCGACAGTTCGCGGATCAGGAAATCGACGAACGCGCGCACCTTGGCCGCAATATAGGTGCGGTGCGGATAGAGTGCGTAGATCGGGCTGGAGCCGGGGCGAAACTCATCCAGCTGCACTTCCAACCGGCCGTCGCTGATCGCAGCATCGACCAGCAGGCTGGGCAGATTGCCGATGCCGAAACCGGCGGTGGTCATCTGGTAGGCGGCCTCGACGCTGTTGGTCGAGATGCGCCCGCCGACAGCCGCATCGAAAGGGCCGTCTGGTCCGATGAAAGGCCATGTGCCAAGCCGCTTGGCGAAATTGCTCAGCACGCAGGAATGGCTTGCCAGCTCATCCGGGTGGACCGGGCGGCCGTTTGTGTCCCAATAATCGGGCGTGGCGCAGACATAGTTGCGAACTTCCCCAAGCCGGCGGGCAATCAAGGCGGAATCGGCCTGACCGCCGAAGCGGATGGCGACATCGTAGCCTTCCTCGACAATGCCGACGACATAACGCGCGGTGAGGTCGAACTCGATCGTGGTGAGCGGGTTCTCTTCGAGGAATTTCGGCACCAGCTTGGTTATGCGCGTGTGGCCCAGAACATTGGAGCAGGAAACCCGGATCAGGCCGCGCGTCTCCTTGTGAAGGCCGCGCGTCGAATCCTGCAGTTCGGAAATGTCGTCGAGCAGGATGCGGGCACGCGGAGCATAGTCGCGGCCCGCCTCTGTGAGGCTGAGGCGCCTTGTGGTGCGATTGATGAGCCGGACGCCGAGGTCGTCTTCCAGTTCCTTGATGGTGCGGCTGACGGCCGTCGTCGACATGTTGAGATCGCGCGCCGCCGCCGACAGGCTGCCCAGCAGGCAGACCCGATCGAACACCCGCATCGCCGTCAGAAGATTCATCTTGCCTTCCCCTCGCCGTCGCGGCCCCGCCGCCATCCGCTGCGTCTTGTAGAAAACAGCGCCCAGCAACGACGCGGCAAGGGCATTCCACCGAATTTGGGCGTAAAATCAACAATGGGAGAACCGATATGACATCCAGACCTCTTCATCCGGCGATCGGCACATTTGCGAAAGGCGCGAAGAGCGGCGCGCTTGGCCGCCGCGAGTTCCTGGCGTTGGCCAGCGCCTTCGGCGCCAGCACGGCGATTGCCTATGGGCTCATCGGTCAACCGGTTCCGGCGCGGGCCGAGGAAGCCGCCCAACCCAGAAAGGGCGGCGTGCTGCGTGTTGCCATGCAGGTGATGGAGCTGGAAGACCCGCGCAAGTTCAAGGTTTCGCAGATGGGCAACATCGCCATGCAGTTTCTCGAACCGCTGGTGCGCTGGAAGCCGGATTTCACCTTCGAGCCGGTGCTGCTGCAGAGCTGGGAGATCAATGCGGACGCCACGGAATATGTGCTCAAGGTGCGCCCAGGGGTGAAGTGGTCGAACGGCGACGATTTCACCGCCACGGATGTCGCCTTCAACATCACGCGCTGGTGTGAGAAGGATGCCGCCGGCAACTCGATGGCGGGGCGCATGACCGCCCTGATCGATCCCGACACCAAGGTGGCGCGCACTGGTGCCATCGAGGTTCGCGACGACCACACCCTGGTCCTGAAACTGTCGCAGCCCGACATCACCATTATCCCTGCGATGACCGACTACCCGGCATTGATCGTCCACCGCACGTTCAATCCGAAGGCAGCGCCACTGTCGGCCAACCCCGTTTCCACGGGTCCATTCGAGCTTAAAAAACTCGATGTCGGCGTTGCTGCCTCGGTGCGCAAGCGGCCGGACGGGTCGTGGTGGGGCGGCGAGGTGTTCCTCGACGGCATCGACTGGACCGACTACGGCACCGACTCGGCCGCCACCGTCTCCGCTTTCGAATCCGGTGAGATCGACCTGAACGGCCAGACGCAGTCCTATGACGTCGCCATGCTCGACAGGCTGGGCCTGAAGAAAAGCGAGATCGTCACTGCCGCCACCCTGGTCTCGCGCTGCAACGTCAACGCCAAACCCTATGACGACAAGCGCGTGCGCAACGCCATACAGCTTGCGGTCGACAACGAAGCGGTGCTGCAACTGGGCGCCGACGGCATGGGCATCGTCGCGCAGAACGATCATGTCGGACCGATGCATCCCGAACACGCCGACCTGCCGCCGATCAAACGTGATCCGGCCCGGGCCAGGGCATTGCTCGAGGAAGCCGGCCAGCTCGATTTCGAGTTCGATCTGATCTCGGTCGAAGCCGACTACCGCAAGGAAAGCTCCGATGCCGTCGCCCAGCAGATGCGCGACGCCGGCTTCAAGGTGAAACGCACCGTCATCCCGGAATCGGCGTTCTGGAACCACTGGACGAAGTATCCCTTCGCGACGACCAATTGGAACGCCCGACCGCTCGGCATCCAGACCTATGCGCTTGCCTATCAGACCGGTTCGGCATGGAACGAGACGGGGTTCGCCGATCCAGACTTCGATGCCAAGGTCCACAAGGCCAATTCCATCGCCGATCCGGAGCAGCGCCGTGTGGTAATGAAGGAACTCCAGGTCATGCTGCAGGATTCCGGCATCATCGTTCAGCCTTACTGGCGAAAGCTGTTCTGCCATATGAAACCTTCCTTGATGGGCTACCAGATGCACCAGGCCTATGAGCAGGATTTCACACGGGCCTGGCTCGCCGCCTGATCGCGGACGACCCCTCCGACAGGGCGGCGCATTTTCCGGCGCCGCCCTCAGAGCAGTTCACCGTTTCACGGAAACGGCGAGCTGCTCTAACTCTTTGTTTTGAGGCAATTTTGGCCGGAAAACCGCTTCACACTTTTCCTAGAATTGCTCTGGCCTGCTCACCGGGGACGTTGCGCCGAAGCGTCGGCCTCAAGGGCGTTCGAGGGGCAGTGCGGGCTTTGTATCGGGCATGATGCGCAGATGCGCCCACACATGCCCTGCCTTGTCAGGTCGGCCGGGATTGCAGGCCGCCACACCGGACCGGCTGGCACATCAAGTGTGTGAAACATTCTGGTTTCTGCCTCTGTCATCATCTAGCTCCGGTTCATGGCTGGAGCTTACTTTTGACTGGGGGAAGCGAAACCCGCTTTCCCGGGCAACGACCTTCCCGAGAACC
The DNA here is from genome assembly GCF_003998715.1 of Mesorhizobium sp. M7A.F.Ca.CA.002.15.2.1. NCBI lineage: Bacteria > Pseudomonadati > Pseudomonadota > Alphaproteobacteria > Hyphomicrobiales > Phyllobacteriaceae > Mesorhizobium > Mesorhizobium sp. M7A.F.Ca.CA.002.15.2.1. The sequence goes on along the minus strand of NZ_RZPI01000014.1, from coordinate 4,349 downwards.
GGGAGAATTCGTGCTCTTGGTGCCGAGAGGGACCCGAAGCAGCAAGACGACCGCATGAGCGGTCTGCCGCACCGGGTGCTATTGCCGGATCTCGACAGGTCTCTGCCGCTCAGTTGAAGTGAATTCGCCTGCCTATTGTGCGGAACTCTAGCCTGTCTTGGACGTTAGACCCGCCGTCTGAAAGATATTTCCTACCGACGCGATAGGCAGTATTACGAAGCGGGTGGGACGCCCCGAGCCACACGGCCTGTCGGATATGAAGCAATTTTGCGGTTGAGATCGCGGAACATGCAGCGTTATTTCCATCCGATCTGGAGATCTTAAATTGCCAGCTCGAATATGCTGCGTCTTTGGCAGCTGGCAATTGCTCAGCCTGGTTGCCTCACTTCGCCAATCAACAATGGATGGAAGCTCCCCGGCGGATCAGGAGCATGAGGACTATCTCCTGCTTTATGAAACGGCCGGCGTTTCCGAGCATTTCAAGACCGGTCTTGCTGAACTTGCGTCTAAAGTATGGACCTGGAGACGGATCATATGGGCGTACGACCTTCTGACGTCCGAGCGTAAATATGGGCAACTGCAAATTTTCCGGATCCATCGTCTGATCCGAGACACAATTGGTCTCGACGCGAGTTCCGTAGCTGAAATCTGGGCCTGCTTCGTTAACCGGCCGTCGGAAAAAATACTGCTGGATTCATACCCTGAAGCCAAGATCGTTTTGTATGAGGATGGCTTGACGTCATACCTTCCATTCGAGATGGCAACCATGTCACGGCCGCCGGGCACAAGGTTTCGACGACGCATCACCGCGGTCTTGATTGCAGGACTCTCTACAATTTCACCGGCGTTCCGATTGAGGAAAGCGGCCGACAGGATAGAAAGACACCATCTGAGACGGGTGACGAAGTTTTATTCTTTGCTTCACGAAATCCCCATTCACGATGCACTGGAGAACGTACCAAGATTTCAGGTCGGCGCTTCGCTGATGCGCGACGTAATAGGTGAAGCCTGCAGGGATGCGCTTTCCGGCGGCGATGAACATTGCCGTGCGTCAGCCAACCCACGGATCCTGCTGCTCGGCCAGGCATTGTCGCGAAACCGCATAATGTCGTACGCGCAAGAGGCGGCGATCTATAGACGAATTGCGGAGCAGATCGTCGAGAGGGGATACGACGTCGTCTGGAAGGAACATCCCAGAATAAGCAAGCCCTTCTTCCCCGAATTGCTGGATGCAGTTGGCAATGTGACGGCCGACGCCAACACCAGGATCATGGAAGCTAACCTGCCACACATATATCCGATAGAGCTTGTCGTATCCCGAATGAACATCGTTGGCTGCGTCTCCGGCACGTCAGCTGCCCTTCTTTACCTGAAGTGGCTTTACGGCATCAAAACATACACATTTGCGGAAACCCTGGTCCCCCTCATGACTGGCGCGGATATTCTAATGAGCGAAATGGTAAAAGCCCATGCGGAGCCCTTTTCAACGCTCCAATCTTTGAACGAGACGCAGAAAGGGATCCGTTGAAAGGCGGTAACCCGAACAGGTTGAACACGATCCTCGCTGTCCAAATTCGGACAAACTCGATCTGGGACACCATCGATGTCAAAGCCGCTTTCAGTCCTTCAACGAGCCACCAAGGCCGACGTTCGATCGGAGCCGTTTCCACACATCATCCTGCCTGACGCCCTTCCCCTCGATCTCTACCAGGAATTGGCCGGCACGTTTCCCGCTCCGGAAACGCTCGAAATCGATACACGCCGCAACAACACCAGGTGGGATTATGAGGCCCACCGCGTTCGGTCGAACGAAGCCGTGCCGCAAATATGGCGCGATTTTATCGCCTACCATGTATCGCAAGCATTTTTCGGCGAGGTCGCCGACCTGTTCTATGACGATATTCACAAGCTTTACCCTGATTATTACCCCAATTATGAACGCCTCAAGAATATGAAAGCGGGCATCAGGTTTAGTGACACCTATGCAACACGCGACATACTGATGGATGCGATGCTCAGCGGGAACACGCCGGTGACCAATGCCGGCTCGGTGCGGACAAGCCACATCGACAATGGCGACAAGCTATTTTCTGGCCTGTTTTATATGAGGCCGGAAGATTATGATGCCGTTGGCGGGGACCTGACAATTAGTCGTTTCCAGTCCAAATACGCCACGCTGAAAGCCAAAGCGACACTCTTCAATGATGCCTATGTCGACGACACCCATTTGGAATGCGTCGAAACAGTTCAATACGACAAGAACATTCTTGTATTGTTCATCAACTCGATTGAATCGGTCCACGGCGTCACAGTCCGCCAACCCACCAACAAATCCCGGCTTTTCGTCAATCTGGTTGGAGAAGTCGAAAAGCCATTCTACATCAAAGGAAAAAAGATACGGCCGCGCTACGTCCCGGCGCATCAAAATCAGGATGAGGCGGAACAGACCTGGCTGAAAAAGCTCAAGCAAAAATTGCGGCTTTAGAAGAACAACGCCGTCGATCCGAGTTTCAGCCTGAACTGCCAATACCGAGCCGGATTCGACTTTCCCGGCGGCTAGGCAAAGATTGGAACAGAATGAGATTTTATCCAGCCGTCGAACGGATCGCCTTTTTCGCCACGCTTGCCGCTGTTCTTGCCCTTGCACTGCTGCCTATACCCCGACTTGAAGAGTACGGGATCGATATCGGTTTCCGTTCCGACAAGCTGAACCACGCCAGCGCCTTTGCCGTCATGACTTTCCTTGGAGGGCTCGGCTGGCCCGATCGAAAAGCAAGACTAATCGTCTTCCTGGCCATGATTGGAGCGGCGATCGAGGTCCTGCAGGGCACGGCGCTGATACGGCGCGATCTGGATGTGTTCGACTGGTTTGCCGATTGCGCCGGCATCGCATGTGGCCTCGTGGCCGTGATCTGTGTGAACTGGATCTTGCGGCGCAGAGGTTGAGCCCGCTCTCAAGCCTTATCTGCACGGCGCCGATAGCCACAGGAGTTCGCCCTCGGCTCCATTGACTCAGCGAAATCGGATTGCAACGATCCGATCCGAGAGTGAGCGATTTTTCTAACTTGGCCGGACAGATATTTTGGGCGCGGCACCCAGGAAGTGCGCCATCAGTATTGAGGGACGATGACGATCAAGATCAGGCTTCCGGGCGGTGTATTGAAGGTCAAGCAACGTTATGAGTTGCGGCGGCGAGAGTACAAGGGCGAAGTCCCGGTCTGGCAGTTTGGCAAATATTTCGTCATCTGGTGGCCCAGTACAATTCCTGATCGCCCCTCCAGGAGCTCGAATACTGATGAGGAACTTGAAATGAATCTTCCATCGTCTGGAGAAAGCACGTAAGCTCTATGCATCATGGCTTTGCGAATCAGATTGCCGGGGGGCACACTGAAGGTGAAGACCTACCGGGAACTGCGTGATCGCGAGCGGGATCACAGGGTGCCTGTGCTGAAACTGGGCTCGCTCTATTTCGTCTGGTCCCCGGCCAAACATCATTCGCACAGGCACAGTCCGCGGCCCTGACATTTTTTGCCGAGCGAGAACCGCTTGCACCCTTTTCCTGAAATTGCTCCGGTGCGGCCCATTCCAGCCAGCGCTGACCTGGGTCAGCTTGCCTCGCGCATGGCCTCGGCCGCCTGCAGGTCGACCGACACCAATTGGCTGACGCCCTGTTCGGCCATGGTGACGCCGAACAGCCGGTTCATGCGCGCCATGGTGATGGGATTGTGGGTGATGATGACGAAGCGCGTCTCGGTGGTGGCGGCCATTTCGTCCATCAGGTTGCAGAAGCGCTCGACATTGTGGTCGTCGAGCGGGGCGTCGACTTCGTCGAGCACGCAGATCGGCGCCGGATTGGTCAGGAACACCGCGAAGATCAGCGACATCGCCGTCAACGCCTGCTCGCCGCCCGACAGCAGCGTCATGGTCTGCGGCTTCTTGCCGGGCGGGCGGGCCAGGATTTCGAGGCCGGCCTCGAGCGGATCGTCGGATTCGATCAGCTGCAATTCCGCCGTGCCGCCGCCGAACAGATGCGAGAACAGCCGCTGGAAATGGCCGTTGACGACATCGAAGGCGGCAAGCAGCCGCTCGCGGCCTTCGCGGTTGAGGCTCTGGATCGCCTGCCTGAGCTTGCGGATCGCCTCGATGATGTCCTCGCGCTCCGACACGATCGCCTCCAGCCGGTCGGAAAGCTCCTTCTGCTCTTCCTCTGCGCGCAGATTGACGGCGCCCAGCCGTTCGCGCTCGATCTTCAGCCGGTCCAGCTGACGCTCGATCTCGGGCATCTCAGGCATCGGGCTGTCAGCCTCCAGACCGGTATGGCGAATAACCACATGCGGCGGTGTGTTCAG
>NZ_RZPI01000149.1:0-9572 GCF_003998715.1 Mesorhizobium sp. M7A.F.Ca.CA.002.15.2.1 | reverse complement strand
GGGCCGCGTAATAAACGGTGGTCAGTTCGGCGAGCTGCAGGCTGCGCGCGGCGTTGTAGTAGCAGAGCCACGCAGCAAGCGTGAAGGCACTGCGCACCAGCATCGGCCGCACGATCGGCGAGCGCATCGTGTCGGCAAACAGCTGTCGTCCGCCGATCGCCGCGCACGCGCCCAGAATGGTGATGCTGCGGAAGAACATGATCTGCCAGACGCTCATGCCGACGACCAGCAGCTTGATCGAAGCATCCTGTGTCGAAAACAGCAGATAGGCCGCACCGGTCAGCAGGATGCCTGCAAGAACCCGCTCGCGTGTTTCGAGAATGGCGATATCGGCCATAAGGCGCGTGGGACCAAATTTGCCGGAGCGGCAGAAATGCTGTGAGGAGCGACACAAGGGAGCCGTGAATTCAACTCCCTTGGTACCAAGCTATACGGGCGAAAACCCCTGCGGCGCTACGCCAGTCCGGTGCTTATATTGGGGCACGGGTCCATGGCGAGCTGCACTGTCGCCAAGCCTACTGCGTCGCCTGATAAAGCTCCGAAGCGGCTTCTTTCAGCGCGCGCCGGCCGTCGGACCTGAAATACATCATGTGCCCGCCCTCGACGACATCGAGACGGATGGGCTTGGCATTGGCGAGCGACGGGATCTGGCTCACCAGGTAGCGCGAGGCGAGGTAAGGTGTCACCAGATCGGTGTAGCCGTTAACGATCACGACGCCGAGCGAAGGGTTCAGCGAGCGTGCGCGCTGCAGATCGTCCATCACCCCGGCATAGCCTTGCCGCGAGGCGCCGGTCCCGTAATCCCAATTGTGGCTGATTTCGCCATTGAGCAGCCGATAGCTGACATCGGTGCGAAAATGCAGTTCGTCGCTGATATAGCCGACGAATGCCGACGTCAGCGCCGGCACGCTGCGGTCGAGCACCGGATCCGGGCCGGCGATGCGGGCGCTCTCGGGCGCGATGTCGGCCGTGCCGATCGTGGCGTCATAGGGGCTGAGCACCTTGCCGCTGGCGCGGGCGAACTCCCTTGCGAACAGGCCGGTGGGGATGCGGGCGGAGTTCCGCTGCACCAGGTCGAGCGGCAGGCCGGTGATGTCAGCCACGCGTTGGCTGGCCAGCCGCCTGCCTTGCTCCAGTCCGCTGGTGATTGCCGTGAGGTAATCGCCCATCGCATAATGTTCGACGTCTGCCAGCTTCTCCCGCAACGCGTCGCCGCTGACGCCTTCGGCGCGCAGGCGCACCGCAGCCAGTGAAGGCAGTTCGAGCGCCCAATGCAGCGGCTCGAATTCGTCGGGCTGCACCAGCGTGAACTCCAGCGCCGGCGAGATCAGCACGATGCCGTTCGGACTGATGCCGATATCTTCCTGCAACGTCCTGGCGAGCAGCGCTGCGCGGAACCCGCCATAGCTTTCGCCGGCGAGGAACAGTGGCGACCCGGTGCGGCCGTTCTGCGCGAGATAGAGCCGGATGAAGGCGCCTATCGAGCTGGCATCCTGGTTTACGCCCCAGAAATCGCGCGTGTCCTGCCCCGGTGCCTCGCGGCTATAGCCTGTTCCCACCGGATCGACGAAGACGAGATCGGTCATGTCGAGCCAGCTGTCCGGATTGTCGATCAGTCTTTGCGGTGACGGCAGGAATTCGCCGTCGGCTCCCGTCGCGATTATCCGTGGACCGAGTGCGCCGATATGCAGATAGGCGGACGCTGCTCCAGGGCCGCCGTTGAACACGAAGGTGATCGGCCGCTGCTGGTCTTTGGCCCCGCTTGCCGGCGGCTCCAGTGTGTAGGCGACGTAGAAGATCTCCGCCGTGACGTCGCCCTTGCCCGATAGCAGCGACAGGGTCGCCGCCTTTGCCTGGTAATCCAGCTTGCGCCCGGCCAGCGTGATCGAATGGTTGGTGGTCTGCGGCGGCGGCAGCAGGGATAGCACGCCGCCCGAGGGCGCCGGCCGCTCCGCCGTTTCAGCCAGGACGGGCTGCGCCAGGACGGCGAGCATCGGCAGGATAAGGCAGATCAGTTTCAATTTGACCGGCATGATGGCTCCGCGACAACGACTCCCGCATAGGTATGGCCGAGAGGGTCGAAGTCAAAGGAAATGGCTGATTTGAACTTGCAACGGCTTGCGCTAGAGCCGGATGATTTCAGGTCGATCGACCTGAAATCTGAATCCGGCTCTAAATCAAACAGATGGAGCATGATGCCGTCCGAAAACCGCTTCACACTTTTCGGCATCATGCCTAGTATGAATTGGAATGCAGTCGAACCTTTCCCTCGATCAGTTTGGGCGCTGGAGCGGCGGTGTCGCCGCTGCGGCCGTTGCCGTGACACCCGAAGAATTGTCGGCTCGCTTCACGGCAGCGGCGAGCGAGTTGCTTGGCTCCGACCGCGCCTATGTCGGCTTTTACCGTCGCGACATCACATCCCTGACCATCGACGATGCCGGTCCCGATCGCTGGAACCGCGACTACGATGCACGACTGTATCGCCAGGATCCCTTCTTCCAGAGGTTCGCCAGCACAAGGCAGGATTTCCTGTTGCCGCTGTCGGCACTCCGCAATGGCGACTTCCAGCGGACTCCCTACTATCGCGAATTCTTCGGCCCTTCCGACAGTTTCGACGAGATCACCGGCGTGTTCAATCTCGACCGGCTGACCGCTGGCTATGTCACTTTTCTCAGGCGAAACGGGGCAGAACCGTTTGGCGAGCAGGATCTGGCGACGGCTTGCGCGGCAAGCAGCGCGACAAGGCTCATTTTGGAAAGATTGCTCCATCTGTGCCGCTTCCGGCACAAGGGCGCCGCAATCGGTGACGCTCGCTCGCGGCTGAGCAGGCGCGAGACCGAGATTGCGCGGCATCTGGTCGATGGTGGCAACGCCAAGACGATTTCGCGATGCCTCGCCATCTCGCCCGGGACCGTCCGCAACCACATCAAGCAGATCTATCGCAAGCTCGGTGTGCACTCCCAGGTCGAGTTGCTGGCGGCCATCCGCGAAGCCGCTTGAGCCTGACGGCTTCCGCCCGGCTCTGTCTTTTTGCTTTGACGCAATTCCCAAGGGAAAGCGCTACGCGCTTTTCCCGGGAAAACCGCTGCGCACTTTTTCTGGAATTGCTCTATTGTCCCGTCACGATGCGCGTCCACATGCGGTTTTGGGATCGCAGCAGCTTTGGGTCGTTGTTGTCCACCACGAACAGTTTGGCCTTCACGGCATCAGGCGGAAAGACGCCGGGGTCGCTGGCTATGGCCTTGTCCATCAGCGGCAGGGACTCCGGTATCGCATTGGCGTAGGAGACATAGCTGGAATTGGCCGCGGCGATATCGGGCCGCAGATTGAAGTTGATCCAGGCCTGGGCGTTGTCGGGATGCGGCGCATCTTTCGGTACCGCCATCGTATCGAAGTTGATGAGCGTGCCTTCTTTGGGGATGGAATAGGCGATCTCCAGCTTCTTCACGGATTCCGCCGCACGGGTCCTTGCCTGGAGTATGTCGCCCGACCAGCCCAACACCACACAGATGTCACCGTTGGCGAGGTCGTTGATGTATTTCGACGAATGGAAATAGCGGATGTAGGGCCGCACCTTGACCAGCAGGTCCTCGACCTTGGCGAGGTCGTCGGGACTGGTCGATTTGGGGTTGATGTGAAGGTAGTTCATCGCCATCGGGATGACTTCAGCCGGCGCATCGATGATAGCTACACCGCAATCGGACAGCTTCTTGACCACATCGACGTCGAAGACCATGGCGAAGGAATCTGTCGGCCCGTCCGGCAGCCGCTGCTTCACCGCAGCGACGTTGTAGCCAATGCCGTCGGTGACCGCCATATAGGGCACTGCATGCAGGTTCTGCGGGTCGGCGCCGGCGATCAGCGCGAGGGCTTGCGGATCGATCTTCGAGTGGTTGGCAAGCTTCGATTTGTCGAGTTCCAGGAAAGCCCCTGCTTTCACCTGGTTCTTGAGGAACGGATAGGCTGAAGGGTAGACCACGTCATATCCGGAGCCGCCGGTGAGCAGCTTGGTCTCAAGCACCTCGTTGCCGTCATAGACGTCGTAACGAACCTTGATTCCCGTTTCCTTCTCGAATTTCTCGGCCGTGTCCGGCGCGATGTAGTCGGACCAGTTGTAGACGTTGACGATCTTTTCCTCGTCCGCCGAAGCCGCATTTGCGCAGACGCCGCAGGCAAGCAGGGTTGAGAAGATCAGAGCGCGCATGAATGTCCTCCGTTTTCGCTATGTGTTCTCGGCATGCTCCGTCCCTCAACGTCGTTGCGGGGCATAGACCGGCAAGGTGATGCAGGCGACATTGCCGCCGCCCAGCAGGATCTCTCGCGAGTTTTCGATGCCGACTATTCGGTGGTCGGGAAACAGCTCGGCCAGCGTCCGCTTGGCCTTCACATCGAGATCGCAGCCGAACTGCGGCACCACCACGACGCTGTTGCCCGGATAGTAGTTGATGTAGCTCGCCGCGATCCGGTTTCCGGCCGGTCGCGCCCAGGTCGAATCCAGCCGGTCCACGCTGTCGCTTTCTTCCGGCGTCATCTCGATCGGCAAGGGATGGGGCAGCCGGTGAACTTCCAGCGCGCGGCCCTTCGCATCACGAGCCGAACGCAACACCGCCTCGGCTTCGCGCACGATCTCATATTGTGGGTCGTCCCGATTGTCGGTCCAGCTCAGCACGACCACGCCGGGGCGCACGAAGCAGCAGACGTCGTCGACATGGCCGTCGGTCTCGTCGAAGGCAAAGCCGCGTGGCAGCCAGATGACGGTGTCGACACCGAGATAGTCGCCAAGCTGGCGCTCCACCTCGGCCTTGCCGAGATGAGCGTTGCGATTTCGGTTGAGCAGGCATTGCTCCGTCGTGATGAGCGTGCCCTGACCGTCGCACTGCAACCCGCCACCCTCGGCGATCAGAGGTGCGCGGTAGCGATCCATGTTCTCGATTTCGAGCACTTTTTGCGCCGCAAGGTCATCCAGGTCCCATGGCGAATAGAGGCCGCCGTCAAAACCGCCATAGGCGTTGAAGATCCAATCGACGCCACGCACGTCGCCTTGATCGTTGACGACGAAGTTGGGACCGCTGTCGCGCAGCCAGGAATCATTGGTGGACATCTCCACGACACGCACATGGCCAGGCAATCGCGCTCGGGCATTCTGCCACTGGCGAGCAGAAGCCGCCACCGTCACCGGCTCGCTTTGCGCGATCGCCGCGGCGACATCGGCGAACAGTTTTTGCGCGGGCTTGGCGCCGAGGCGCCAGGTGTCCGGCCGCTCCGGCCAGATCATCCAGCAGCCTGACTTGGGTTCGAATTCGCCGGGCGCGCGAAACCCATCCTGTTTCGGCCTTGTCGAGAGGGTTCGAGGCATCGGGGACCGCCGGGAAATGGAGTGATGACTTGCCCGGATCAGACTTTTTTGGGACCTTGTCCGTCAATGTCCCATTTGGGATATCGGTGTAGGCGGCTGGCACCTGTTGCGGAATGGCATTGCCTTCCCAAGGTGATCGGCGCAAATCTTGACCGGACGGCGCATGCCGGTGACGCAAGCAGTCGACGAAAGGGGAAAGCGGATGGATGCGACCGAACTGAAGGCCATGCAGGCGCCGCTGAAGCAGGCCTATCGTGACGACGCTTCGCAGGCCATGATCACGCTTCGCGCCAAGGGCTCGATCGACGACCAGTCGGTTGCCTGCAAGGTGGAGACGGGCAGGGCGCTCGCCATCGCCGGCCTGCATCCGGCAACAGGCGGCTCAGGCCTTGAGCTCTGCTCGGGCGACATGCTGCTGGAGGCGTTGGTCGCCTGCGCCGGGGTGACGCTGAAGGCGGTGGCGACGGCGCTCGAGTTCAAACTCGGCGCCGCCGCGGTAGAGGCTGAAGGCGATCTCGATTTTCGCGGCACGCTCGGTGTCGCCAAGGATGCGCCGGTCGGCTTTCGCGCCATCCGGCTCAATTTCAACCTCGACACCGATGAGCCGCAGGAGCGGATAGACTCGCTACTAAAGCTGACCGAGCGTTATTGCGTGGTATTCCAGACCATCAGCCAGAAGCCGGAACTGACGGTCAGCGCACGCCGCTGACGCCTACTGTGCTGACGGTTCTTCGGCGTCACCCTCGTCGGTGAAGGGCGAGGCGCTCGGCACGCATTGCACCGACCAGCCGGCTGGTGTCGGCTGCTTCTGATATTCGGTGATGGCGGCGGTGCATTGTTCGCGCTTGTCGAAGGTGCTGGGCAGCACGACCATGCCGCCTTGCGGACCGGCGATTACCAGATACCAGACCAACGCTGCTGCGGTCGTAGCCATGGGGATTTCCTTGTTCTGCCAGTTGGGCGCTTGTTGTGGGAGTCGCGGTGACCCTACCAACTCCAAGGAAATGACGAAAGCATGACCGCCGCACAGCTTCCCGCCGTCTCATCACAGCCGCGTGATGTGACGGCGGGTTTCCCAGCCCGATTTCGAAGCGCAATCGGCTCAGTTGGTGGCAAAACAATAGAACAAGCCATCGCCCCCGGTGCCCTTCAGCGCCTCTTGGCTGCAGCCGCCGCGCGAGGCGTGCGAGGAATTCCAGGATTTGGCGGCTGCAGAATCGTCGAGGCCCGTGCGATCATGATGGCCCATCATCGCGGCGCCTTCCGCCCCGCTCATCGTCCAGTCGCCGCAGGTCTGGTCGGCGATCTTGGTGCCGTCGGGCTTGGAGCCGGTCAGCACGTCGTGGCGGTTCGGCGTGTCACCGCGGCCGTTGACCACTTCGCCTTTCTCGTTGAGCGCCGTCTGCTTGGTGATGCCGTTGGCATCGCTGTGCAACGAGGCGACGTCGTCAGCGATCTTGACGCCCTTGGCGTTCACCCACGGCCCCTTGCCGATACGGTCGCGGGCGTCGGTGTCGCTGGTCGACAGATAGGCGGCCCAACTCTTGCCGGTGACGCCGGCGGCTTCCGCCAGCGATGCGCAATGCGCGTCAGCACCCTTGAGGCCGCCGAGGTCGGCACCCTTGCCGGAACCGACACTGGTGACGAAGAAGCTCATCTTGGCATCTTGCGAGTAAGCGGCGCCCGCGGCTGCGATCAGGATGGCCGCGGTGGCGAGAAGCAGTTTGCGCATGGTGGTTCCTCCGGTTTGGGCTTCGACTACGTCGAAGAAACGTTTCCGGAGGCCTGTTTAATCCCTACGCATGTCGCTTAAAAGTGCGCAGCGGTTTTTGGGAAACCGACATGCGTCAAAAAAAAGGCTCAACTTTTATTCCGGCTGCCTATAGGCGACGAAGCGATTGTGCTTGGCCTGGAAGATCAATCCGGTCTCTTTCAGGTCCGGGCTGGCCAGCGGCACGATGCGTTTGGCGATCTCGGAGGGATGCGGCAACGTCTCGGGATCTTCGCCCGGCACTGCCTGGGCCCGCATGGCGGTGCGGGTGGCGCCGGGGTCAGCGGCGTTCACCCTGAGCGGCAGGCTCTGCGTCTCATGCGCCCAGGAGCGCATCATCGTCTCCACCGCGGCCTTGGATGCCGCGTAGGGTGCCCAGAAGGCGCGCGCCGAGTGCGCGGCGTTGGAAGACAGGATGATCGCGCGGCCAGCATCGGAGAGCCGCAGCAGAGGGTCGACCGAGCGGATCAGCCGCCAGGTCGAGGTGACGTTGATGGTCATCACCTTCTCGAAGGTTTTTGCTTCGACATGACCGATCGGCGAGATGACGCCGAGCACGCCGGCATTGGCGACGAGAATGTCGAGCTTGCCCCAGCGTTCGTGGATGGCGCCGCCCAGGCGGTCGATGCCGGCCATGTCGGCGAGGTCGAGCGGCACCAGTGTCGCCTGGCCGCCGGCCGCCTTGATCTGGTCGTCGAGCTCTTCCAGCCCGCCGACAGTACGAGCCACCGCAATGACATGCGCGCCGGCGGCAGCCAATTCCTTGGCAATGAAATAGCCGATGCCGCGCGAGGCGCCGGTGACGACCGCAACGCGGCCGGAAAGGTCGAGGGTCATGCGATGGATTCCGGGAATTGACTAACGCTGATGGCGGTCCGGCCTACGTCCCGCTTGTCGCCAGCAGCGACAGCGTGCGCACATTGTCGTGGCCTTCGAAGTCGAGCAGGCGGGTCGGGTACTGGCCGGTGAAGCAGGCATCGCAGAATTGCGGCTGGTCGTTGTCGCGGCTGGCCTCGCCGACCGCGCGGTAGAGCCCGTCAATGGTGAGGAAGCCAAGCGAATCGACGCGAATGAACTCGGCCATCTCCTCGATCGACATGCGCGACGCCAGGAGCTTCGATTTCTCCGGCGTGTCGACACCGTAGAAGCAGGAGGCGCGTGTCGGCGGTGAGGCGATGCGCATATGCACCTCCTTGGCGCCGGCGTCGCGCACCATCTGCACGATCTTCTGGCTGGTGGTGCCGCGCACGATGCTGTCGTCGACCAGAACCACGCGCTTGCCTTCGATCATGCGCCGGTTGGCATTGTGCTTCAGCTTGACGCCCATATGGCGGATCGAATCGCCCGGCTGGATGAAGGTGCGGCCGACATAATGATTGCGGATGATGCCGAGCTCGAAGGGAATGCCGGCCGCCTGGCTGAAGCCGATCGCCGCCGGCGTGCCCGAATCCGGCACCGGCACGACGATGTCGGCCTCGACCGGGCTTTCGACCGCCAGCTCGGCGCCGATACGCTTGCGCACCTCATAGACGTTGCGGCCTTCGACCGAGGAATCCGGCCGCGCGAAATAGACATATTCGAAGATGCAGAAGCGGGTCTTCTGCGGCTCGAAGGGGAACAGGCTCTCGATGCCCTTGGACGTGACGACGACCATCTCGCCGGGCTTCAGGTCGCGCACGAAACGCGCACCGATGATGTCGAGCGCGCAGGTTTCAGAGGCCAGGATCCAGGCGCCGTCGAGATCGCCCAGCACCAGCGGCCGGATGCCGAGCGGATCGCGGCAGCCGATCATCTTCTTGGCCGTCATCGCCACCAGGGAGAAAGCGCCCTCGACCTGCCGCACCGCATCGATGAAACGCGAGTTCAAATCGCGCTCCTTGCTGGTGGCGACGAGGTGCAAAAGCGTCTCGGTATCGGAGGTGGAGGAGAAGATCGCGCCTTGCTTCTGCAGCGCGCGCTGCACGGTCATGGCGTTGGTCAGATTGCCGTTGTGGGCGACGGCGAAACCGCCATCGGCCAATTCGGCGAAAAAGGGCTGGATGTTGCGCATGCCGGCGCCGCCCGTGGTGGCGTAGCGCGTATGGCCAATGGCGCGGTTGCCTTGCAGGCTGTCGATGACGCGCTGCTTGGTGAAGGTGTCGCCGATCAGGCCGACATGGCGTTCGACATGGAACTGGCTGCCGTCATAGGAAACGATGCCGGCCGCTTCCTGGCCGCGATGCTGCAGCGCATGCAGGCCCAATGTAACGATGGCCGCAGCGTCCTGCCGGCCGAAAATGCCGAACACACCGCATTCGTCGTGGAAATGGTCGTCGGCCTCGGCGGAAAGCACGTCGTCTGCGTCTGCCATCTTAAGCTCCGCTAAAATCGCCATATAATGCGGGTTCGCGCCGAAAGCAACGCGGGCCGTGCAGTCGTTCACACCATCGTCAGATCCTGACGCCG
>NZ_RZPI01000148.1:0-9593 GCF_003998715.1 Mesorhizobium sp. M7A.F.Ca.CA.002.15.2.1 | reverse complement strand
GGCCAAGGGCAAGACGCCCTATTCGGTGGTGTTCAACGACCTGATCAACTCCGCCAACGGCCCGTGGACGCAGATGATCAACGAGGTCTTCTTCGGCGACGATGTCGATGGCGCGATAGCCAATGCGCAGGAAACGATGCAGTCGATCATCGACCAGGCGCCGCAGAAGTAGCGGACGCCTGCCGGCCGCCCGCCTGTCTCCCTGGGCGGGTGGCCGGATACCGCATCGCCAACGGCAGGGCTATCGCGTTGAGAAAAGACCCCCTCATCCGGCCGCTTCGCGGCCACCTTCTCCCCGCTGGGGAGAAGAGGCTGGCACCATCCCCGGCAACCTCCTCTCCCCTCAGGGAGAGGTCGGATTGCCCCGAATTGCTCTCTTCAATTGGGTTGGCAATCCGGGTGAGGGGGTTCTTTGCCAATGTCCCAATAGCATCGAGCGCGCAGCCATGACCGTCATCACCGCAGCAACCCCTGCCCCGCCCCGCGCCCGCAAGGTCGCCAGCCGCCACCAATGGATCGGCCTGCTCTATGTCGCGCCGGCTGTCGCGCTGGTCGTCGTCTTTTTCCTGATCCCGCTCGGCATGACGGCGTGGATGTCGCTGCACAACTGGCCCCTGATGGGCGAGCACAGCTTTATCGGCCTCGGCAACTATGTCGCCATCCTGCGCGACACCCGGTTCTGGAACGCGCTGCGCTTCACCGCCTACTACACCGTGATCGTCACCATCGCGATCTTCGTGGTGGCGTTTCCGCTGGCGCTGTTCGTCGAGCGGCCGCGGCCGCTGACCAATCTTTACCGGACGATGTTCTTCATGCCGGCGGTTGTCGGCTTTGCCTCGGCCAGCCTGCTCTGGTCATGGCTGTTGAACGTCGATTCCGGCCTGTTCAGCCCGGCCGCCTACGACCTTGGCCTGATCGACAGGAAGTTCAACCTTTTGGCCACCTTCCAGCCGGCCTTCTGGTCGATCATCGCCATGGTCGTCTGGAAGGTCGCCGGCTTCACCATGATCATTCTGATGGCCGGCCTGCAATCGATCCCGCAGGATCTGCAGGAGGCGGCCGTCATCGACGGCGCCGATCCGTTCGCCAGGTTCAGGGCGATCACTTTGCCGCTGATGCGCCGCACGCTGGCGCTGGCCCTGATCCTGTCGGTCGCCGGCTCGATCCTCGCCTTCGACCAGTTCTACATCATCCTGCGCGGCGGCCCACGCAACCAGACGCTGACGGCGGTCTACTGGATCTTCAACCAGTCCTTCGTGTCGTTCAAGCTCGGCTACGGCGCGGCTTTGTCGATGGTGCTGCTGGTGATCCTGGTGGCGCTCAGCCTCGTCCAGCTGTGGCTGCTGCGCAAGCCGGAGGGGCTCGACTGATGGCGCAGGCCGCTTCCCGCAACCGCCGGCTCTTGAGCCGCATCGGCGAGCATTCGACCGGCATCGTCGCCTCGGTGCTGTTTGCCGCGCCGATCGTGTGGGCGGTGCTGTCGGCGTTCAAGCCAGCGGCCGAAGCGCGCCTGCCGCCGCTGCCGCCCTGGCCGACATCAGGCTTCTCGCTGGAGAACTACGCCACGCTCAACAGCTTCGGCGACGGGCTCTGGGTCTCGGCCCAAAACAGCATCTATGTCTCGGTGATGACCGTGGTGCTGTCGGTCGCCGTCAGCGTGCTGGCCGGCTATGGCTTTTCGCGGTTCCGGTTTCCGTTCAAGGACCTGTTCTTCATCCTCATCCTGTCGACGATCATGATCCCGTTCCAGTCGATCCTGACGCCGATCTTCCTGGTGCTGACCAAGCTTGGCCTGCACAACACGCTGACCGGCCTGGTCGGCGTTTATGTGACGCTGCAACTGCCGTTTTCGATCTTCATGATGCGCAACGCCTTCGACGCAGTGCCGCGCGAGATCGAGGAAGCCGCCCGCATGGACGGCGCCGGCAATCTCACCATGCTTTGGAAGGTGATGCTGCCGCTGGTCTGGCCGGGCGTCGTCACCATCGCCCTGTTTGCCTTCCTCGGCGCCTGGAACGAATTCCTCGCCGCCCTCGTGCTGATGACCGACCAATCCAAATTCACGCTGCCAGTGATGATGACCGCACTGCAGTCGGGCCGCTTCGGCGCCATCGACTGGGGCGCGGTGCAGGCGGGCGTCACCGTGATGATGGTGCCGTGCCTCATCCTGTTCCTGGCGCTGCAGCGCTTCTACATCCGCGGCCTGATGGCCGGGGCCGTCAAATAGAATGGAGTAAATTCATGACCGCATCGCCATCCGCAAAAACCGGGAAACCGAAGCTCGCCTTCCGCCCGCTGCCGGTGCCGCAGGTCGACGTGCACGGCTTCTGGGGCGATCGCGCCGACGCTGTCGCCGCCCGCACCGCCGATATCCTTTACGAGCGCTGCGTGGAGGCCCGCATGCTGGAGCAGATCGATCCGGACCGTCCCTCGCCCGGCATAGTCATCCCCTTCCACTCGCCCTCTCCCGACGAAGCCGACCGCCAGGGCGCGGAATTCACCGGATCGACGGTGACCACGCAGATGTTCTGGGATTCCGATCTCGGCAAGACGATCGAGACCGCGGCCTATTCGCTGTACCGGCGCAAGAATCCCGAACTGGAGAAGAAGATCGACGCCGTCATCGACATGTATGGCAGGCTGCAGCAGGAGGACGGCTATCTCTCCAGCTGGTACCAACGCATCCAGCCCGGCAAGCGCTGGACCAATCTGCGCGACTGCCACGAGCTCTATTGCGCCGGCCATCTGATCGAGGGCGCGGTCGCCTACTACCAGGCGACGGGAAAACGCAAGCTGCTCGATATCATGTGCCGCTATGCCGACCACATCGCGTCGGTACTCGGCCCGGAGCCCGGCAAGAAGAAGGGCTATTGCGGCCACGAGGAGATCGAGCTGGCGCTGGTCAAGCTGGCACGGGTGACCGGCGAGCGGAAATATATGGAGTTGGCCAGATACTTCATCGACCAGCGCGGTCAGCAGCCGCATTATTTCGACGAGGAGGCCCGCGCCCGCGGCGCCGACCCGAAGGCCTATCATTTCAAGACCTATGAATACAGCCAGTCGCATATCCCGGTGCGAGAACAGAACAAGGTCGTCGGCCATGCTGTCAGGGCGATGTACCTCTATTCCGGCATGGCCGATATCGCGACCGAATATGGCGATGATACGCTGCGAGCAGCACTCGACCTTCTGTGGGACGATCTCACCACCAAGAGTCTCTACATCACTGGCGGACTGGGGCCGTCGGCGCACAATGAGGGCTTCACCAGCGACTACGACCTGCCCAACGAAAGCGCCTATGCCGAGACCTGTGCGGCGGTCGGCTTGGTGTTCTGGGCCAGCCGCATGCTCGGCATGGGGCCGAACGCGCGCTACGCCGACATGATGGAACGCGCCCTCTACAACGGTTCGATCTCGGGCCTGTCGCTCGACGGCTCGCTGTTTTTCTACGAGAATCCATTGGAAAGCCGGGGCAAGCACAACAGGTGGAAGTGGCACCGCTGCCCGTGCTGCCCGCCCAATATCGGGCGCATGGTCGCCTCGATCGGCAGCTATTTCTACAGCCTGGCCCACGATGCGCTGGCCGTCCACCTCTATGGCGACTCGACCGGGCGCTTCGATATATCGGGCGTCCCGGTGAGCCTGACGCAGGTCAGCAGCTATCCCTGGGACGGCGCCGTCGACATCATGCTCGAACCGCGGGCGCCGGTCGAGTTCACTTTGCACCTGCGCATTCCCGCCTGGAGCGCCAGTGCCGGGTTGAAGATAAACGGCGAAGCCATCAGGCTGGCGGATATCACCAGCGACGGCTACGCCGCGATCAAGCGGACATGGAAAAAGGGCGACAATGTCCGGCTCGATCTCGAAATGCCGATCGAGCGGCTTTATGCCAACCCGCAGGTGCGCCAGGATGCTGGCCGCGTCGCGCTGTCACGCGGCCCGCTGATCTATTGCGTCGAGGCATCAGACAATGACAGCCAGCCGCATCGCCTGACGCTGCCGCGGACGGCCACCATCGAAGCGCAGCACCGGCCGGAACTTCTCGGCGGCGTGGTGACGCTGTCGACCGCGGCACTTGCCGATGTCTCCGACGGCTGGCAGGACGGGCTCTACAGGCCCGAGCCGCCGGCCACCGCCGAGACGCGACTGACCGCCATTCCCTATTTCGCCTGGGACAACCGCGAGCCCGGCGAGATGCTGGTATGGCTCAGGGACGGCTGAACGAGGTCGGTGTATCGGCGATGACCGATCCAAGCTCAGCCGCGGTCGATGCCGCGGTTTCGGGCTTTTGGTCCATATAGCGCAGACGCAGGCGCAGGAATGGCGCCTCGACGCAGGTATAGCTGAGATAGCCGATCGGGATCGTCGCCACGAAGCACAATGCGGACCAGAGGCATGCGACGTAGAAATTGCTGATGCTCATGACATTCGTGTCTATGAACGCTGCCAATTGCATGACGAAGAACAGGTGCAGAAGATAGATCGAATAGCTGTAGGCCCCAGCCTTCTCCAGTACCCTGAACGGCGGGCTTGTTCGCTTTCTCGAAAAGCTCGTGTCGTAGTAGGCGATGCCGAATGAATAGGCTGCCGCCTCCAGGGTCGGCAGGATGATCCATATCCAATGAGGCGACGGATAGCGGCCCAGTTGGTAAAATCCGCCGGCTGCATCGAACCACCAGAAGAACCCCGAAAAAGCCATGAGAACGGCCAGCGCCAGCCAGTGTTGGTTCTTCGCGTGGGCACGCAGGTGAAAGGCAAGAATGCCGGCCAGGAACTGATCCGCATGGCCTATGATGGTTGCGGACGCCGCCGACTGCACTTCGCCGATCTGCACATACAGGACGGACCTCAGCACAATGGCTGCCGCGATGAACAGCAAGGGCGCGAACACAAACCGCCTGGATACCATCAGCAAGAACGGCAGCAACAGGTAGAAGTGCGCTTCGATCGTTATCGACCAGCCGCCATTCGGGAGGGTGGGAAAAAGAAACCCCAATCCGACGCCCGTGAAATACCCGTCGAGGGACTGGCCGGCCACGTACCTGCGGCAGGCCTCGATGCATAGCACGACCAGGAGAAGCGGAAGCAGCCTGAGGGCCCTGTTGGCAAAGAAGGGCAGATAGTTGATCTGCTTTCCATCGAGCAGCTTGGCGAACAGGTAGCCGGAAAGCGCCATGAACAGGGAAACGCCAGTATGCCCTTCATCCAGAACGCTGAAGATAGGAAGAGCCGGCACGAAATCATAAGGCACGGGGCCTTCAGGAGAAGCATGAAGGAAATGCCAGGTAAAGACAAGAAAGGCCGCCAGGCCACGAACATGATCCAGCGCTGGGTAGTGCTCTCCGGTCGAGGATTTCATGATTGGTCCACGCGCACCGTGTCCTGCGCCGGTGTTCAGGTCATCGTTGGCCCAGAACTGTTTTCAATTCATTAAACCTTCACTGCGGAGACTTACGAAATCAGAGATTTGCTTCGCAAGGTGCTGTGGCCTGCAAGCATCCGGAGCCAAACACGACTGAAGCGTGCCGCGTCTGAGCGGATCACTTCTGGGCGGATCACTTCTGGGCGACGGTCAGCCCGATCTCTTCCGCCACCAGTTCCTGCAGCCGCCACAGATTGCGGTCGCGGATGCCGCAGGCTTCGAGGTGGCGGATCGTCTCGAATAGATATTGCGCGCCCGAGCCCCAATGACCGACGGCTGTCACCAGCGTCGCCGCGATCGCCTGCTTGTCGAGCTTGCCGGCATAACGCGGATTGGCGGGATCGACGACGAAACCAATCGCGCGACATGGGCCGCCTTCGGTCCTGACCTGCAGCCAGCGCGGCACGTTGACGGCGGGCAGGATGGTCATTTCGCGGCGCAGCAGCGCTTCGAGGTTGGCCGCCACCGGTTCCGCGATCTCGAACACCATGCCCTGGCACTGGCCGCCGCGATCGAGCGCCATCATCAAGCCGGGCTGCTCGACCGTGCCGCGAAAACGCTGCACCGTGAAGCAGAACGAACGATGCCAGCCGCTGGCCACCGCGCGTTCTCCGCCCCTCACCTCGCCGGCGGGCTTCCACAGCAGCGAGCCATAGGCAAATAGTTTCAGCGGCCCGGCCGGAGCGCCGGCCAGCACCTCGTCGCGGATACGCGCATAGTCGGCATCGGTCATGTGAACCATGCCCGGCGTCGGCCCGGCATCCTCGACAGCACGCATAGTGCGCGCGACCAACGCCTCGGTCAGCGCCATCGGCGTGTTGCGCGGCACGGACTTGCGCGGCGATATGGCAGAAATCGGCTGGTTCATTTCATACCCTCTACCGTCGCCGTCATGTTGCCGAAGGCAGAGGGATTCTCAAGGGTCCATGTGACCGGCGCAAAATTCAACGGCCGATGCCGGGCGGGTGACCCTCCCGCCCGGCATCCAATCATTCTAGTGCTTGGTGCTCTTGCCGCCGATGGGGATGCGCCTCATCTTGTTCTGTGCCTTCTCGGATTTCGGCAAGGTGACGAACAGCACGCCGTTGCGGAAATCGGCAGCGACCTTGTCTTCTTCGACTTCGAAGCCGATCGGAATGCGACGTTCGAAGCGGCCGTAGAATCGCTCGGAGAACTGACGTTCCTTGTCGTCGGTTTCGGCGTGTTTTTCACCGCGCAACGTCAGGACGCCGTCATCGAGCAACACCTCGATGTCCTTTTCCTCCATGCCGGGTATCTCGGCGGTCACGCGGATTTCCTTGTCCGTTTCCGAGATTTCCACGCTAGGCCAGCCACCGCCCGCTGAAGAGAGCCTGCCCAAGGATGGAAGACGTGAACCGAAACCGCGGAACATGTCGTCAACAAGGCGGTTCATCTCGCGATGCAGGCTCATGAATGGGTCCTGATCGCGGTCGCCTGAGAGGGTCTGAACCTGGTTTGGATCGCGACCCCATGGCATCAGATCACGAATGGTCATTGCATTTGCTCCTTTCTTGATCCTGTCTATCGTTCGTTTGCATGCTCTGGTTGCCATGCTCGGACGATGCGCGTCTGCGCCATTGGCGCTCCGGTCCCGTTGGAAACGCCTGGATCAGTGGCGGGGGCTCGCGCACCTGAGCCTGCCCGAAGGCCACCGCCCCTGACCCGCGCGGCGCCCGTGAAGCCGGCGCCTCGTCGGCACTGGTGCGGAGGATTTTGGACTCCGTCGCGGGTGGGTCAAGACCTCGTAATGTAATGTGATTGGTGCATGCAGGTGCCTGCGTCACCGGTGCTGTCCACATCAGTCGTGCCCTTCGATCGGCACTTCGCGAAACAGTGGTCAACCGCCAGCTTGGTGTCTGCTGGACCGGAGCCGCCTCGGCCTCAACGCGCGGCTGGTCGGCTGGATCGGCGGTCTCGAGGACAGGGAACAATGCCGCTGGCAGGCCGTTCTGTTCCTTGCCGGAGGATGCCATGAACGACGCGTCGGCAAAGCCCGCTGGCCCCGTCCTTTCATCGGCGGAGCGCGTCAACACGCTGTCGCATTTTCACCGCGCCGAGATCGCTCGCATGGCGGGATGGCGCGACCGGCTGGACAGGACAACCAACTGGGCAATCACGGTGGTGGCGGCGCTGCTTTCGGTATCGCTGTCGACGGCCAGTGCGCATCACGGCGTGCTGCTTTTCGCCATGCTGCTGATCCTGCTGCTGCTATGGATCGAGGCGCGCCGCTATCGGTTCTTCGATTTCTATCGGGCGCGCGTACGCCAGTTCGAGCGCCACTATTTCGCGCAGATCTTTTCCCCACAGCCCGACTTTGCCTCGGACTGGCTGCTCATCGTCGGGGAAGGCCTACGCGCGCCGAAGTTCCTGCTGTCGCAGCGCGTCGCGCTGGCCCGTCGGCTGCGGCGAAATTACATCTACCTGTTCCTGATCCTCTTGCTGGCCTGGGTGCTCAAGATATCCACCCCCAGCCTTCAAACCGTGGGCGTCAGGACCGGCTTTGCCGGTTCGCTTCGCGAAGCCGTAGACAGCGCCGCCCTTGGCCCCGTTCCCGGTGTGGCGATCGTGGTTGTCGTGGCCGCATTCTATGTCGGGTTGCTTGCCATCGTCTTTTTCACGGCCGATAACGACGGCGAACTGTCCTTTGGCGACGTGCATGTTTGACGTTGATGCCCGGCAACACGCCGCTGCAACGCAAACGGCGGCCCGCGCGCTGAGATGGTCGGTCCGCCGAGACGTTTGAGGGAACGGAACTTCGCGCCTAGATGCCGAAGAACTGCTTGCCAACCATGTAACCCAGTGCCGCCACGACCAGCGGAAACAGCGCCGGCGCGGCTTTGCCCAGAAGGGAGACCTGCGGGTCCTTCGCCGGCGTATGACGTGCATTGCCGAGATTCTTGGTCATTGCTTGCCTCAGGTTCGAAAGACTCATTAGCAAATGCTGATTAACAGCATGACCGCATTAACGGCTTGATAGGAAATCAACTCTGATCAGATGCAAATTCTAATGATCGGCACATGGACGGCAAAGACGCGCTGCCCTATTTGGCGGCGTTCGAAGCATCGACGGGGACGCGCGGCCGTTCGCGGCAATCGACAAAAACACGCCCGAACAACAAGATGGCTCAGGAACTCGATTTAGCAGGTGAGCGCCAGCTCCGAAGCCGGTGCAGTTCATCCGCCGTCTCGCCCGAGCTTCGTGTTGATAGCTCGGGGTCGAACGCATGTCCGCGGCGTAGGCAGGCCGCCTCCCGTCAAAAAATTCGCAAACCAATGTCGGACTGGCTAGGCTTCGTCCGTCCTTGGGGTATCGAACAGGCATTCATGAAAGGATCCAGCAATGCCCGGCACCGTACGTTTGCACCGCGTTCTGACGACCAGCCCTGAAAAGGTCTATCGCGCCTTCGTTGAAGCGGACGCGCTGGCCAAGTGGCTTCCGCCAAACGGCTTCACCTGCACGGTCCATAATTTCGAGGCAAAGGTCGGAGGCACGTTCAAGATGTCGTTCCGCAATTTCACCACCGGCGACAGCCACGCCTTCGGCGGCGAATACCTTGAACTCGTTCCGGGCGAGCGCCTGCTCTACACCGACAGGTTCGACGATCCCAACCTGCCCGGCGAGATACGGGTGACCGTGGTCTTGAAAAAAGTGTCGGTCGGCACTGAAATCGACATTACCCAGGCCGGCATTCCGGACGTCATTCCGGTCGAGGCCTGCTATCTCGGCTGGCAGGAATCGCTCAGAAATCTGGCAAAGCTCGTCGAGCCCGAGATCAATCAATAGGCTGCGGATGGCCGGGAGAACGGCCGTTTCTGGCCTGCCGAAGCCTGAAACTTGGACTGTGGCGGGAACTGCCCTTTGTCGCTAGCAATTCATCATTGCGGCACCCCTGTGCCTGGACGTGTCGATGAAGAATGCAGCGGAGGTTGAAAAAGCATGACTCTGACCAACCGAGACATCGTCGAGTTGACGGCGTGGCGGCGCCAGCTGCACCAGTATCCGGAAATCTCGAATGAAGAGGAGAAGACGGCAAAGGAGGTCGTCGCCTTCCTCGCCGATACGGGGCCGGACAAGGTGCTGACACAGCTCGGCGGGCACGGCGTCGCGGTCACATATGACAGCGGCAAAGCAGGGCCGACGGTGCTGTTC
>NZ_RZPI01000147.1:0-9606 GCF_003998715.1 Mesorhizobium sp. M7A.F.Ca.CA.002.15.2.1 | reverse complement strand
CAGTGGCGCTGATGCGCTACGAGGGCGGCGAAGGCAAGCATGTCGAGACCCTGATCCCCGAAGCCGCCGACGTTCCGGCGCCGTGATGTCATGCTGAGCGTCGAAGCCCTGAAAATCCGGTACGGCGAGGTCGAGGCGGTGCGCCGCGTCGACCTCGCCGTCGACAGCGGCGAGATCATCGCCCTGGTCGGCGCCAACGGTGCCGGCAAGAGCTCGACGCTCGGCGCCGTCGCCGGGCTGGTGCCGGCGGCATCGGGCAAGGTGGTCTTCGACGGTGTCGACATCACCGGCCTGGCGCCGGAGGCGATCGCCCGCAAGGGCGTCGCGCTGGTTCCGGAAGGCCGCCGCATCTTCGCCAGCCTGACGGTGGCCGACAATCTGCGTCTCGGCGGCGCGGTGCATCAGCCGGCGGCCGAGGCGCGGCTGCGCGAAGAGGAGATGCTGGAGCTGTTCCCGATCCTGCGCCGCTACCACCGCGTCAAGGGCGGCAATCTGTCGGGCGGCGAACAGCAGATGCTGGCCATCGCCCGCGCGCTGATGGGCAAGCCGCGCATGATCCTGCTCGACGAGCCCTCGCTCGGCCTTGCCCCGCAACTGATCGACACCGTCTTCGACCTGATCGCCGAACTGCGCCGCAAGGGCCTGACCATCCTTCTGGTCGAACAGAATGTGGCGCTGGCGCTCGAAATCGCCGACCGCGCCGTCGTGCTCGCCAATGGCGAAGTGGTGCTGTCGGGCAGGGCAAAAGAACTCGCCTCTTCGGACCTCGTCCGCCAGGCCTATCTAGGAGCTTAAGAAGCATGATCGCGCAGCAGATCATCAATGCGGTGAGCCTCGGCGGCGTCTATGCGCTGCTGGCGCTCGGGCTGGCGATCGTCTTTTCCATCGTCGGCCTGATCAACTTCGCCCATGGCGAACTGATGACGCTGTCGGGCTATGCGCTGCTGGCCTCGCTGGTGCTTGGCTTTCCGTTCCCGGTGGCGGTGCTTGTCGCCGTGTCCTGCGGCGCGCTCGCCGCTGTCGCCATGGAGCGCATCGCGTTCAGGCCGATGCGCGGCGCCAGCGTCACCAGTCTGTTGCTGACCAGCTTCGCTGTCTCCAGCCTGCTGAAGGTCGTCTTCCAGAACGGCATTTCGGCGCGGCCGCAGGCTGTCGCCATGCCTGGCTGGATGACCGGCGCTTTCTCCTTCGGCGATTTCACCATCGGCGTCGGTCCCAGCATCTCCATCGTCGTCTCCGCACTGGCGCTGATTGCGCTGGAAGTCTTCCTGCGCCGCTCGGTGACCGGGACGGCGATGCGTGCCGCAGCGGAGGATTTCGACGTCGTGCGCCTGATGGGCATTCCGGCCAGCCGCATCATCGCCACCGCCTTCCTGCTCTCCGGCCTGCTCGCCGGGCTGGCGGCCATGCTGTGGGTGGCGCAGCGTGCCTCGGTCGACCCGCTGATGGGTTTCACGCCGGTGCTGAAGGCGTTTATCGCCGCCGTCGTCGGCGGGCTCGGCAGCTTGCCCGGTGCTGTCGCCGGCGGCTTCCTGCTCGGCATCATCGAGGTGCTGCTGCAAGCGACATTGCCGGGAGCGATCGCGCCCTATCGCGACGCCATCGTGCTGTCGGGCGTCATCGCCGTGCTGCTGGTTCGCCCGCAAGGCCTGATCCCGGCGGTTCGCGCCCAGCGAAGCTGACCTGATGTATACCAAGCCCGAGTTCGCGCCACTGTCGCGCGACGAGGTGTTCGGCCTGATCGAGGCCGCGGCCTTTGCCACGGTGGTGACAGCGGGACCGCAGGGCCTTGTCGTCTCTCATCTTCCCTTCGTGCTCGATCGCGCGCGGGGTGAAAACGGAACGCTGATCTCGCATCTCGCCCGGGCCAATCCGCACAGCACCTTGATCAGCGAAGGCAGGGAGACGATCACTGTCTTCCACAGCCCGCATGGCTACATCTCGCCGTCCTGGTATCCGCGCAATCCGGTGCGCGACAGCGCGCCGACCTGGAACTTTGCCGTCGTGCATTGTCATGGGCATCCGGTGCCGCTCGACGATCACGGCACCGCCCGGCATCTCCTGCAGCTTGTCGACGTGCTGGAGAAGGATCGCGACGATCGCTGGGGCATGCGTGAGCTCGGACCAGGCGGCATGGAGCGGCGCATACCTGGTATCATAGGGTTTGACCTGCCGATCGGGCGGCTCGAAGCCAAGTTCAAGATGGGCCAGGATGAGCGCCTCTACGACACAGGCGGAGCCATCAGGGTGCTGGAGCAAAACGATCCGGCGCTGGCAACAATGATGAAGGCACACAACGCGCATCGCCAGGACTGAGCGCCTGCATGCGGCAAGGATAAGAAAAAATGATCCCCAATCTCAACATCGTGCCCTTCGTCAGCGTCGATCATATGATGAAGCTGGTGCTGAAGATCGGCGTCGAACGCTTCCTCGTCGAACTCGCCGGCTACATCGAGAATGATTTCCGCCGCTGGGAGCTGTTCGACAAGACGCCGCGCGTCGCCTCGCACAGCGCCGAGGGTATCATCGAACTGATGCCGACCAGCGACGGCGAAGTCTACGGCTTCAAATATGTCAACGGCCATCCCAAGAACATGCGCGAGGGACGCCAGACCGTGACCGCCTTCGGCATGCTCGCCGACGTCCACAATGGCTACCCGGTATTGCTGTCCGAAATGACCATCCTGACGGCGCTGCGCACGGCGGCGATGTCGGCTCTGGCCGCCAAGTACCTGGCGCCGGCCGGCTCCAGCTGCATGGCGCTGATCGGCAACGGCGCCCAGGCCGAATTCCAGGCGGTGGCCTTCAAGGCGCTGCTCGGCGTCGACAGGCTGAGGCTTTACGATATCGACCGCTCGGCCACCGAAAAATGCATCCGTAATCTCGCCGGTCTCGGCTTCGACATGGTCGCCTGCGGCACCGCGCAGGAGGCGGTCGAGGGGGCTGACATCATCACCACCGTCACCGCCGACAAGCAGTACGCCACCATCCTCACAGACAACATGGTCGGCTCCGGCGTGCACATCAACGCGGTCGGCGGCGACTGTCCCGGCAAGACCGAATTGCATCGCGATATCCTGCTGCGCTCAGACATCTTCGTCGAATACCCGCCGCAGACCCGCATCGAGGGCGAGATCCAGCAGCTTGCGCCGGATCATGAGGTGATCGAGTTGTGGCAGGTGATGTCAGGCGCCGTGCAAGGCCGGCGCGATTCCGGCCAGATCACGCTGTTCGATTCGGTCGGCTTCGCCATCGAGGATTTTTCGGCGCTGCGCTATGTCAGGGATCAGCTGAAGTCGACCGGCCTCTACCAGGAACTCGACATGCTGGCCGACCCCGACGAACCGCGCGACCTGTTCGGCATGCTGTTGAGGGCGGCCCAGCAGGGTTGAGGCATAGAGTGTTCAGCCAGCCGAACCCCACATGGCATCCGGCACCACCACCAGCTTGCCGACGAAATCCTTGGCAATGAAATCCGCCTGCGCATGGTGGAAATCGGAGAGCTTGTAGACGCCACCGACCAGCGGCCGGATTTTCTTCGCCTCGATGTAACCAACGATGCGACGGAAATCCGCGCGCGTGCCCTGGCTCGAACCATGCAACTGCAACTGCTTGAGATACATGGTCCTGAGATCGAGTTGCACGACCGGACCGGCAATCGCGCCGGCGGTCGTGTAGCGGCCTTCGGGCCTGAGAATACGCAAGAGGTCGTTGAAGATCGCGCCGCCGACCAGGTCGGCCACCACGTCGATCGGTTGGCCGCCGGTCGCTTCAATCACGGCTTGCGGCAGGTCTGCGACGCCACGGGTGATGACCGCCTCGGCGCCGATGTCCAGCACCGCCTGTTCCTTGCCCTTGCCGACGACGGCATAGGGAATGGCGCCGCGCGCCCGTGCCAGTTGCACGATGCCGGAACCGACGCCGCCCGAGGCGCCGGTGACCAGCACGCGCTCGCCGGCCTTCAAGCCGGCGCGCTCCAGCATCTGTTCGCCGGTCAGGTAAGCGCAGCAGAAGGTGGCGAGTTCGACGTCGCTCATGTCGGTATCGACGACATGCGTATTCTCGGCCGGCACGGCCTGGTATTCGGCGTAGCCGCCGTCGCGGCCATGGCCCATATAGTCGATGTCGGCGAGCGAATCGTCGTCGCGATTGTAGATGGAGAAATCGACCATCACCCGTTCGCCGATACGCTCCGGCGACACGCCTTCGCCGACGGCGGCGATGGTACCGACGGTGTCGGTGCCCTGGATGCGCGGGAAAACAAGCGTGTTGCCCTGGCGCCGCCATGTCGACACGGCGGCAGCGTCCTCCTCCGTGCCATAGGCGCCCTGGCGCACCCAGACATCGGTGTTGTTCATGCCGCAAGCGCTGACCTTGACCAGCACTTCACCTGGCGCAGGCGCGGGCACTTTCACATCGCTGCGGTAGACGAGTTTTTCCGGCCCGCCGTGCCCGACAAGCAGCACGGCGGCCATGGTGGCGGGGAGGGTTCTGGTCATGGCATTCATAGTCGATCTCAGAGATTGGCAAACACGCTCTTGACCGCATCGGCGGTCTTCGACACGACGATGTCGGCTTCCTCGCGGGTCAGGCAGAGCGGCGGCGCGAAGCCAAGAATGTCGCCCTGCGGCATGGCGCGGCCGATGACGCCGCTTGCGGCAAGCGCTGTCGCCACCTGCGGTCCGATCTTCTGCGAAGCGTCGAAGAACACCCGGTCGTCCTTGTCGGCAACGAATTCCACCGCTGCCAGCATGCCGTCGCCGCGGACGTCACCGACATTCTTGTGGCCGCCGACCGCCTTGGCCAGCTCGGCGCGGAAATAGGCGCCGGTCTCCTTGGCATTTGTCACAAGATCCATCTCGTCGATCAGCTCGAGATTGGCGACGCCGGCGGCAACGCAGATCGGATGTGCCGAATAGGTCCAGCCATGGCCGAGCGAACCGAGCTTGTCGGAGCCCTCAACCAGCACCTGCCACATCTTGTCGGCGACGATGACGCCCGACAGCGGCGCATAGGCCGAGGTCAGGCCCTTGGCGATGGTGATCAGGTCCGGCTTGATGCCGTAATGGTCGGAGCCGAACATGGTGCCCAGTCGGCCGAAGCCCGTCACCACTTCGTCGGCGACCAGAAGCACGTCGTACTTCTTCAACACCGCCTGGATCTTTTCCCAATAGCCGGCCGGCGGCGGCACGATGCCGCCAGTGCCGAGGATCGGCTCGCCGATGAAGGCAGCGACGGTTTCCGGGCCTTCGGCCAGGATCATCTCCTCGAGCTTGTCGGCACAATGCTGCGAAAACTGCTCCTCGCTCATCGAACGGTCGGCGCGGCGGAAGTAGTAGGGTGCCTCGGTGTGCAGGATCGGCGCGCGCGGCAGGTCGAAGGCGTTGTGGAACAGGTCGAGCCCGGTCAGCGATCCCGTCATCACGCCCGAGCCGTGATAGCCGCGCCAGCGCGAAATGATCTTCTTCTTCTCCGGCCGGCCGAGCACGTTGTTGTAGTACCAGATCAGCTTGATGTTGGTTTCGTTGGCATCCGAACCGGAGAGGCCGAAATAGACCCGCGACATGCCCTGCGGCGCGCGATCGATGATCATCTTGGCCAGCGTGATCGAGGCCTCGGTACCGTGGCCGACATAGGCGTGGTAATAGGCGAGGTTCTTCGCCTGGGCGGCGATGGCGTCAGCGATCTTCTGGCGGCCGTAGCCGACATTGACGCAATAGAGCCCGGCGAAGGCATCGAGGCTCTTCCTGCCATTGTTGTCCCACACGGTGACGCCTTCACCGCCGGCCATGATGCGTGTCGGGCTTTCGCCCCGCGCGTGCGTGCCCATATGGGTCGAGGGATGGAAGAAGTGGTCGCGATCCCAGGCGGCGAGTTCGTTGGACTGGTCGAGCATTTTTTAACTCCTTGAGGGATGGCAGGACGAACCTAGGCGACGTCCAGACAGAGATACTTCAGATCGGTGAAGGCTTCGAGCCCGTGGCGCGAGCCTTCGCGCCCGATGCCCGATTGCTTGACGCCGCCGAACGGGATCGGCGCGCCGGTGATCTTGACGCGGTTGATGGCGACCATGCCGTAGTCGAGCGCGCGGCCCATGCGCTGCTGCCGGCCACCATTCTCGGTCACGACATAGGCGACGAGGCCATACTCGGTGGCGTTGGCGCGGGCAATCACGTCATCCTCGCTGTCGAACGGCGTCACGGCGGCAACCGGGCCAAACGTCTCCTCGCGCATGATCAGCGCTTCGTCACTGACATCGGCCAGCAGCGTCGGCTGGTAGAACAGCGGGCCGGCCTGGTGCCGTTTGCCCCCGGTGAGGCAGCGCGCGCCGTGAGCGATGGCATCGGCGACCTGTTCCTCCACCTTCTTGATGGCGCGCTCATGCATCAGCGGCCCGATGTCGATCTTCTCGGCTAGGCCATTGCCGGTCCGCAGCGTCTCGATGCGCTTGGCGAAGGCGGCGCAGAACCGATCGTAGATCGGACGCTGGACGTAGATGCGGTTGGCGGCGAGGCAGTCCTGGCCCGACGTGGCGAATTTGGCGTCGATGGCGATATCAACCGCTTTGTCCAGATCTGCATCGGCAAAGACGATCAGCGGGGCATGACCGCCAAGCTCCATCACCAGCCGCTTCATGGTCGGCGCGCTCTGGGCGGCGATCAGCCGGCCGATCTCGGTCGAGCCGGTGAAGCTCATGGCACGCACGCGCGGATCTTCGCACATCCGGCCGACGATCGTCGAAGCCTTGCCGGTGACGATGTTGAAGACGCCCACGGGCAGGCCGGCGCGTTCGCCGAGTTCGGCCAGCGCCAGCGCCGACAGCGGCGTTTCCGAGGACGGATGCGCGACGATGGTGCAGCCGGCGGCAAGGGCGGCGGCCGCCTTACGGGTCAGCATGGCCGACGGAAAATTCCACGGCGTGACAACGCCGACGACGCCGAGCGGCTCGCGCCGCACCATCATCTCGGCGTTCGGCAGATGGCTGGTGACGCTCTCGGCGTTCGGGCGTTTTGCTTCTTCGGCATACCATTCGACGAAGGAGGCGGCGTAGTCGATCTCGCCCAGCGATTCCTGCAGAGGCTTGCCCTGTTCAAGCGTCATCAGCAGAGCCAGATCATCCTTGGCGCCGACGATCAGCTCGAACCATTTTCGTAAAATTTTCGAGCGCTCCTGCGGCAACAGCGCCCGCCAGGCCGGGAAGGCGCGCGCCGCGGCATCGATCGCCTTTGTCGTCTGCCGGCCATCGAGCGCGGCGACGAAAGCGACGGTCGTGCCGGTGGCCGGATCGGTGACCTCGAAGCTTTCGGCAGCCTCGCTTGCGGTCCAGTGGCCATCGACATAGGCCAGTTCGCGCAGCAGCCGGCGGTCGGCGAGGCCGTCGAGCGCTTCATGGCGATGCGAGCGGGCGAAATGCGCGGACATGGTCAAAGCCTCCCGGTTCGGACTGATAAGGGAAGACTATCCGCCCGATGCAGATAGAGAGGCTGTTTGGAAGTCCTGACGTAGAGAGACTCTCTCTATCGGGTTGCCCGGCGAGAGAATCTCTCCGCTCCTATGACGACGCCGGCAAAAGCTCTGCGATGGGCAGCGCCACCTCGTCCTTCACGGTCTTGATGACGATGTAGGTGAAGTAACGATCGATGCCGATCTCGCGGTCCAGCAAGCCATCGACCAGCCGCTGATAGGCGTCGATGTCGCGCGCCATTACTTTCAACAGATAGTCGACGCCGCCGCCGACAGACCAGCAGGCGACGATCTCGGGAACATCGCGTATAACGCGCTCGAAGCGGTCGAAATCGGCCTGGCGGTGGTTTGCCAGCGTCACCTCCATCAGCACGGTGGCAACGGGTGCCACGACGCGCATGGCGATCCTGGCGTGATAGCCCGAGACGATGCCGGCCTTTTCCAGCTTGCGCAACCGCATCCAGCACGGCGTCGGAGACAGGCCGACCTGCTCGGCCAGCGCCAGCTTGGTGATGCGTCCGTCGCGCTGGATGGCGTCGAGGATTTTCAGGTCGATCGGGTCGAGTTTCGCTGATGTCATCAGGGCTCACTTTTTCGTCCGAGTACCATGACGGCGCATTATTTCGATTGTCAATTGCACTGATTTCGATCTCTAATAAGTCATGACATTGTGGCAACCCGATCCCGCGCTTATCCGGCGGCCGGCCTATCAGTCGCTGGCCGACCAGTTCGCGCGCGCCATCCATGACGGACGCCTTGCCAATGGCGCGCGGTTGCCGACCCATCGCAGGCTGGCCGACGACCTCAAGCTTTCGGTGCAGACGGTCAGCCGCGCCTATGAGGAACTGATCCGGCGCGGCCTGATTTCGGGCGAGATCGGCCGCGGCAGCTTCGTCCAGACGCAGCGCCGCGAGCCCGAGCCGCCCTATCTGCCGGAGCGGCTCGGTGAAGTCATCGACCTTTCGATCCTGAAACCGGTCTGCGAGCCGATGCATCTTGAGCGGCTGAAGCAGGCACTGGGATGGCTGGCTGAGAACCTGCCGTCGAGTTCAGCACTTTCGTTCCGGCCCAACATGGTGTTTCCCCGCCACCGCGCCGTCGCCGTCGAATGGTTGAGACTGTGCGGCCTCGATGCATCGCCGCAGAACGTCAGCCTGACCAACGGCGCCACCGCCGGCATGACAGTGGCGCTGATGAGCGTCGCGCCGCCGGGCTCTACGGTCGCCACGGAGGCGATCGGCCACCATACGCTGGTGCCGTTGGCACGCTATCTCGGCTTCAACCTGGAAGGCCTGCCGATCGACGACAACGGCCTGATTCCGGAAGCGCTGGACGAGGCCTGCCGGCTTTCCGACATCCGCGCGGTCTTCGTGCAGCCCTCGGTCATCAATCCGACGGCGACGCTGATGGATGCGCGGCGGCGAGAAGAGATCGCCGCGGTCGCGCGCAAGCACGATATCGCCATCATCGAGAACGATGTGCTGGGTCCGCTGGTCGAAGACCGGCCGCCGCCGGTTGCCGCGTTCGCGCCGGAGCGCACGCTCTACGTCACCTCCTTCACCAAGATCACCGTGCCCGGCCTGCGCATCGGCTATCTGGCCGCACCCGACCGCTACGTCGCCGCCGTCGCCAACCGGCATCTGGTTTCGAACTGGATGGCGACGCCGCTGGTGGCCGAGATCGCCACCAAATGGGTGACCGACGGCACGGCGATGGAGCTTGTCCACTGGCAGCGCGCGGCTTTGCGGCGCCGGCAGGATATTGCAGCGCAGGTGCTGGCGGGGGTCGACTATCGCGCCCGGCGAGACGGGCTGCATGTCTGGCTTCAACTGCCCGCGGACCGTGCCGAGGAAAGCTTTGTCGCCCAGGCCCGCCTGCAAGGCGTGGCTATCGCGCCCGGAACATCCTTCCGTATTTCGGGTGCGCCCTGGCACCCGGCGGTGCGTATCTCGCTGGGTTCGACCACCGAGGGGGAACTGCGCGCCGGCCTCGGCGTTGTCACCAAGCTGCTGCTTGGCGATCCGGAGCATCTGCTGCTCGCAATCTAGGTCCGGTTTGCCCGGAAATTGTGGGGAATCAGAATAATTGTCATGATATTATTTTCCCAATTGACATGATTTGGCGCGTTCCGCATCGTTAAGG
>NZ_RZPI01000146.1:0-9612 GCF_003998715.1 Mesorhizobium sp. M7A.F.Ca.CA.002.15.2.1 | reverse complement strand
GACGCATTACGGCCGCATCTGCCCGATCGAGACGCCGGAAGGCCCGAATATCGGTCTGATCAACTCGCTGGCCACCTTCGCACGCGTCAACAAGTACGGCTTCATCGAGAGCCCGTACCGCAAGATCGTCGACGGCAAGCTGACCAATGACGTCGTCTATCTCTCGGCGATGGAAGAGGCCAAGCACCATGTCGCGCAGGCCAACGCCGAGCTCGACAAGAACGGTGGTTTCGTCGACGAATTCGTCATTTGCCGCAGTGCCGGCGAAGTGATGATGGCGCCGCGCGAAAACGTCGATCTGATGGACGTGTCGCCCAAGCAGATGGTGTCGGTGGCCGCGGCCCTGATCCCGTTCCTGGAAAACGACGACGCCAACCGCGCTCTGATGGGCTCGAACATGCAGCGTCAGGCCGTGCCGCTGGTGCGCGCCGAGGCGCCGTTCGTCGGCACCGGCATGGAGCCGATCGTCGCCCGTGACTCGGGCGCCGCCATCGGCGCCCGCCGCGGCGGCATCGTCGACCAGGTGGACGCGACGCGTATCGTTATCCGCGCCACCGAAGATCTCGATCCGGGCAAGTCCGGCGTCGATATCTACCGGTTGATGAAGTTCCAACGTTCGAACCAGAACACCTGCATCAACCAGCGTCCGCTGGTTCGCATGGGCGACCGGGTCAACAAGGGCGACATCATCGCCGACGGTCCGTCGACCGAGCTCGGCGATCTGGCGCTCGGCCGCAACGTGCTGGTCGCGTTCATGCCGTGGAACGGCTACAATTACGAGGACTCGATCCTCCTGTCCGAACGCATCGTCGCCGACGACGTCTTCACCTCGATCCACATCGAGGAGTTCGAGGTCATGGCGCGCGATACCAAGCTTGGACCGGAGGAAATCACGCGCGATATCCCGAACGTCTCGGAAGAAGCGCTGAAGAACCTCGACGAAGCCGGCATCGTCTACATCGGTGCGGAAGTTCAGCCGGGCGACATCCTGGTCGGCAAGATCACGCCGAAGGGCGAAAGCCCGATGACGCCGGAAGAGAAGCTTCTGCGCGCCATCTTCGGCGAAAAGGCGTCCGATGTGCGCGACACCTCGATGCGCATGCCTCCGGGCACATTCGGCACCGTCGTCGAGGTGCGCGTCTTCAATCGCCACGGTGTGGAGAAGGACGAGCGCGCCATGGCGATCGAGCGCGAGGAGATCGAACGCCTCGCCAAGGACCGCGACGACGAGCAGGCCATTCTGGACCGTAACGTCTACGCGCGTCTTTCCGACGTGCTCGTCGGCAAGGAAGCGATCGCTGGACCGAAGGGCTTCAAGAAGGGCTCGACGCTGTCCAAGGATACGCTCGACGAGTATCCGCGTTCGCAGTGGTGGCAGTTTGCCGTGGAGAACGAAAAGCTCCAGAGCGAGCTGGAAGCGCTGCGTGGCCAGTACGACGATTCCAAGAAGGCGCTCGAGCAGCGTTTCATGGACAAGGTCGAGAAGGTCCAGCGCGGCGACGAAATGCCTCCGGGCGTCATGAAGATGGTCAAGGTCTTCGTGGCCGTGAAGCGCAAGATGCAGCCCGGCGACAAGATGGCCGGCCGTCACGGCAACAAGGGTGTCGTGTCGCGGATCGTTCCGGTGGAGGACATGCCTTTCCTCGAGGACGGCACGCATGCCGATATCGTGCTCAACCCGCTGGGTGTGCCGAGCCGCATGAATGTCGGCCAGATCCTGGAAACGCATCTGGGCTGGGCATGTGCGGGCATGGGCAGGAAGATCGGCGAGCTGATCGACACGTACAAGGCAGCCGGCGACATCAAGCCGCTGCGCAAGACGCTCGAGAGCTTCATCCCGGCCAACGACCGCAACGAGCCGGTTCGTGACTATGACGACGAGAGCATCGTTCGCCTCAGCGAGCAGATGCGCCGCGGCGTCTCGATCGCGACCCCGGTGTTCGACGGCGCGCATGAGGCTGACATCAACATCATGCTGGAGCAGGCGGGCCTGCACAGCAGCGGTCAGTCGCAGCTCTATGACGGACGCACGGGCGAGCCGTTCGATCGCAAGGTGACGATGGGCTACATCTACATGCTCAAGCTTCACCATCTCGTGGACGACAAGATCCACGCGCGTTCGATCGGTCCGTACTCGCTCGTCACCCAGCAGCCGCTGGGCGGCAAGGCGCAGTTCGGTGGCCAGCGCTTCGGCGAGATGGAGGTCTGGGCGCTGGAAGCGTACGGCGCCGCCTACACGCTGCAGGAAATGCTGACGGTGAAGTCCGACGACGTCGCCGGCCGTACCAAGGTCTACGAGGCGATCGTGCGTGGCGACGACACCTTCGAGGCCGGCATCCCGGAGAGCTTCAACGTTCTCGTCAAGGAAATGCGGTCTCTCGGCCTCAACGTCGAGCTGGAGAACACCAAGCTCGACGACAACCCTGTCCGGCTGCCCGACGCGGCCGAGTAAGGCAATGGCGCGCCACGGCTGTCCGCGGCGCGCCTCGAGCATGATCCCGAAAAGTGGCTACCGGTTTTCGGACAGGATCATGCTCAACCAGGAAGAATTCGACGGCCAGTGGCCGACAAAGACGGCGGGCGTTTGGCTCGCGACTAGATGCAAGGGATCTTCGAGGATCCCGAAAAGGAGAACGGCATGAACCAAGAGGTCATGAATCTCTTCAATCCGCAGGCGCCTGCGCAGGTGTTCGATTCCATCCGGATATCGCTTGCCAGCCCTGAGAAGATTCTGTCCTGGTCTTTCGGCGAGATCAAGAAGCCGGAGACCATCAACTACCGCACCTTCAAGCCGGAGCGTGACGGTCTGTTCTGCGCGCGCATTTTTGGCCCGATCAAGGACTATGAGTGCCTGTGCGGCAAGTACAAGCGCATGAAGTACAAGGGCGTCATCTGCGAGAAGTGCGGCGTCGAAGTCACGCTGTCGCGCGTTCGCCGCGAGCGCATGGGCCATATCGAGCTGGCGGCACCGGTCGCCCATATCTGGTTCCTGAAGTCGCTGCCGTCGCGCATCGGCACGCTGCTCGACATGACCCTGAAGGACATCGAGCGCGTCCTCTACTTCGAGAACTACATCGTCACCGAACCTGGCCTCACCGCGCTGAAGGAGCACCAGCTGCTCAGCGAGGAAGAGTACATGATCGCCGTCGACGAGTATGGCGAGGATTCGTTCACCGCCATGATCGGCGCCGAGGCCATTCATGACCTCCTGGCCGGCATGGACCTGGAGAAGATCGCCGGCGACCTGCGTTCGGAACTGGCGTCGACCACCTCCGAGCTGAAGCAGAAGAAGTATCTGAAGCGGCTCAAGGTCGTCGAGAACTTCATGGAATCCGGCAATCGTCCGGAATGGATGATCATGAAGGTGGTTCCGGTGATCCCGCCGGACCTGCGTCCGCTCGTCCCGCTGGACGGCGGCCGCTTCGCCACGTCGGATCTGAACGATCTCTATCGCCGCGTCATCAACCGCAACAACCGCCTGAAGCGGCTGATCGAGCTGCGCGCCCCCGGCATCATCGTGCGCAATGAAAAGCGCATGCTGCAGGAAGCCGTCGATGCGCTGTTCGACAACGGCCGCCGCGGCCGCGTCATCACCGGCGCCAACAAGCGCCCGCTGAAGTCGCTGTCCGACATGCTCAAGGGCAAGCAGGGCCGGTTCCGTCAGAACCTGCTCGGCAAGCGCGTCGACTATTCCGGCCGCTCGGTCATCGTGACCGGTCCGGAGCTCAAGCTGCACCAGTGCGGCCTGCCCAAGAAGATGGCGCTCGAACTGTTCAAGCCCTTCATCTACGCCCGTCTCGACGCCAAGGGTTACTCCTCGACCGTCAAGCAGGCGAAGAAGCTGGTCGAAAAGGAGCGTCCGGAAGTCTGGGATATCCTCGACGAGGTCATCCGCGAGCATCCGGTGCTGCTGAACCGTGCGCCGACGCTGCACCGTCTCGGCATCCAGGCGTTCGAGCCGATCCTGATCGAAGGCAAGGCGATCCAGCTGCACCCGCTGGTCTGCACGGCCTTCAACGCCGACTTCGACGGCGACCAGATGGCCGTTCACGTGCCGTTGTCGCTGGAAGCGCAGCTTGAAGCCCGCGTGCTGATGATGTCGACCAACAACATCCTGCACCCGGCTTCCGGCGCGCCGATCATTGTGCCGTCGCAGGACATGGTTCTGGGTCTCTACTATCTCTCGATCGTCAACCAGAACGAGCCGGGCGAGGGCATGGTGTTTGCCGACATGGGCGAACTCCAGCACGCGCTCGAGACCAAGGCGGTGACGCTGCACTCCAAGATCAAGGGTCGTTTCCGCACGGTCGACGCCGAAGGCAAGGTCGTGTCGAAGATCCATGACACCACGCCTGGCCGCATGATCATCGGCGAGCTTCTGCCGAAGAACGTCAACGTGCCTTACGAGACCGCCAACCAGGAGATGACCAAGAAGAACATCTCCAAGATGATCGACACCGTCTACCGCCACTGCGGTCAGAAGGAGACGGTCATTTTCTGCGATCGCATCATGGCGCTCGGCTTCAGCCATGCCTGCCGCGCCGGCATTTCGTTCGGCAAGGACGACATGCTGATCCCGGATGCCAAGATCAAGCTGGTCTCCGACACCGAGGCTTTGGCCAAGGAATACGAGCAGCAGTACAATGACGGTCTGATCACGCAGGGCGAGAAGTACAACAAGGTCGTCGACGCCTGGGCCAAGTGCTCGGAAAAGGTCGCCGACGAGATGATGGCCCGCATCAAGGCGGTCGAGTTCGAGGACAATGGCCGTCAGAAGCCGATGAACTCGATCTACATGATGTCGCACTCCGGTGCGCGTGGCTCGCCCACCCAGATGCGCCAGCTTGCCGGCATGCGCGGCCTTATGGCCAAGCCGTCGGGTGAAATCATCGAGACGCCGATCATCTCGAACTTCAAGGAAGGCCTGACCGTGCTCGAGTACTTCAACTCGACCCACGGCGCCCGCAAGGGTCTGGCCGACACCGCCTTGAAGACGGCGAACTCGGGTTACCTCACCCGTCGTCTGGTCGACGTGGCGCAGGACTGCATCGTCAACTCCGTCGACTGCGGCACCGACAAGGGCCTCACCATGCAGCCGATCGTCGATGCCGGTCAGGTCGTTGCTTCGGTCGGCCAGCGCGTGCTGGGCCGTACGTCGCTCGACGACATCACCCATCCGGTGTCGGGCGAGATCCTGGTCAAGGCCGGAACGCTGATGGACGAGCGTGACGTGGAACAGATCGAAAAGGCCGGCGTCCAGTCGGTCCGCATCCGCTCGGCACTGACTTGCGAAGTCAGGGTTGGCGTCTGCGCGGTCTGCTACGGTCGCGATCTGGCCCGCGGCACCCCGGTCAACCAGGGCGAAGCCGTCGGCGTCATCGCGGCGCAGTCGATCGGCGAGCCGGGCACCCAGCTCACCATGCGTACCTTCCACATGGGCGGTACCGCGCAGGTGGTGGACAGCTCGTTCCTTGAAGCCTCGTATGAGGGCAAGGTCGAGATCCGCAACCGCAACGTGGTGCGCAACTCCGACGGCCAGCAGATGGTCATGGGCCGCAACATGGCGGTGCTGATCCTCGACGAAGCCGGCAAGGAGCGCGCCTCGCACCGTCTCACCTATGGTTCGCGCATCTTCGTGGACGATGGTGACAAGGTGAAGCGCGGCCAGCGTATCGCCGAGTGGGATCCCTACACGCGTCCGGTCCTCACCGAAATCGAGGGCAGGGTGTCGTACGAGGATCTGGTCGACGGCATTTCCGTTCAGGAAACGGCCGACGAGTCGACCGGCATCACCAAGCGTGAGGTCATCGACTGGCGCTCGACGCCACGTGGCAACGACCTGAAGCCGGCGATTGCGATCCAGGACGCCAAGGGCAAGGTCGGCAAGCTGTCCAAGGGCGGCGACGCCCGCTTCCTGCTCTCGGTCGAGGCCATTCTTTCGGTCGAGCCGGGTTCGCAGGTTCGCCCCGGCGACGTTTTGGCGCGTATTCCGATGGAAAGCGCCAAGACCAAGGACATCACCGGCGGTCTGCCGCGTGTTGCCGAGCTGTTCGAGGCACGTCGTCCGAAGGATCACGCCATCATCGCCGAGAT
This sequence comes from Mesorhizobium sp. M7A.F.Ca.CA.002.15.2.1, assembly GCF_003998715.1. Classification (NCBI taxonomy): domain Bacteria; kingdom Pseudomonadati; phylum Pseudomonadota; class Alphaproteobacteria; order Hyphomicrobiales; family Phyllobacteriaceae; genus Mesorhizobium; species Mesorhizobium sp. M7A.F.Ca.CA.002.15.2.1. The sequence goes on along the minus strand of NZ_RZPI01000146.1, from coordinate 3,519 downwards.
CGACGGCACGATCCGCTTCGGCCGCGACTACAAGAACAAGCGTCGCATCATCATCGAGCCGCATGACTCGACGCTTGAGCCGGTCGAATACCTGATCCCGAAGGGCAAGCCGTTCCATCTCCAGGACGGCGACGTCATCGAGAAGGGCGACTACATCCTCGACGGCAACCCGGCGCCGCACGACATCCTGGCGATCAAGGGCGTGGAGGCACTTGCTTCCTACCTCGTCAACGAGATCCAGGAAGTCTACCGTCTGCAGGGCGTGTCGATCAACGACAAGCACATCGAGGTGATCGTTCGCCAGATGCTGCAGAAGGTCGAGATCACGGTGCAGGGCGATTCGACCTACATCCCGGGCGATCATGTCGACGTGATCGAACTGGAAGAGGTCAACGAGCGTCTGGTCGAGGACGGCAAGAAGCCGGCCGAAGGCCTGCCGGTGCTGCTCGGCATCACCAAGGCATCGCTGCAGACGCCGTCCTTCATCTCGGCCGCCTCCTTCCAGGAGACGACGCGAGTGCTGACGGAAGCTGCCGTTGCCGGCAAGACCGACATGCTGCAGGGCTTGAAGGAAAACGTCATCGTCGGCCGGTTGATCCCGGCCGGTACCGGCGGCACGATGAGCCAGATCCGGCGCATCGCCACCTCGCGCGACGAACTGATCATCGACGAGCGCCGCAAGGCCTCGGGTGCGGAAGTCGCCGAGCCGATGCTGGCCGACATGACCACCGCCGCGCAGTAAGCGCGGACGGCAACGATCTCAGGCAATAAGGCCGTCGGGGCAACCCGGCGGCCTATTTCTTTGTGCTATTCGGACACCCTCTCGAAGCGAAGCAGATCGCCCGGCTGACAGTCGAGATAGTCGCAGATGCGCTCCAGCGTGTCGAACCGGATACCCTTGACCTTTCCCTGCTTCAAAAGGGAAAGATTGGCCTCGGTGATGCCGACATATTCGGCCAGGTCCTTTGACTTCACGTTTCGTTCGGCGAGGACGACATTGAGCCTGACCCTTATGGGCATGAGCTGATCCTCATCAGATGAATTGCGCGTTTTCTTCGGCGAGTGCCGATGCCTCGGCCATGACCCAGGTGATGACAGCGACGATGCAAGCTGCCAGCAAGGTCAGCATCGTGTCGCTGTCGAGACCGAGCGTCAGCCGGTGCTGGCCGGCAGGCGCGTCCCAGCTGAGCAGAACGGACAATGCCGCCGCCGAAACCGGTTTCAGCAAGGCGGATGCCAGCAGGCCGAGGCCAAAGTATCGCAAATTGCTGATGGCGCCCTGACCGAAGAAGTTGCCGGACGCGAAAGCGCCGAAGCAGCGCCTTGCGGCCATGAGCGCGAAGACGAGGCAGGCAAGCGGCACGAACGAGATCGCGAACCCGACCAGTCTTCGACCGAGGCCAAGCTCGCTCAGCCATTCCTGTGGGATTTGCGCATCGGCCGCGATCGAACTGGCGGAGACGCTGAGCCAGTAGAACAGCAGACCGATGGTCAGCAATATGGCGAGGACGACAAAACACCTCGCCAGCACTAGGCTGAAAAGTCGGATGCGTCTCAATCTAAGCTGGCGGGCAGGATCGGCAGGGACAGCCGTGATGACAGGTTCAATCATCGCCGTTATCACTCCATTGTAATGAATTATCGTTTTACAATAATTTGTTTATGCGTAATGATGATTCTTGTCAATTCCTCATCACAGGAGAAACCTATGCCTTCGTTCAAACGCCGGATTGCCGTGGCAGCCATCGCGATTGTCGCCGCGTCCATAACGCCTTTTGCTGCCATCGCCCTCCCGTCGACCGCGACAGGCCGGATATCGGTGGGGCAGGTGATGGAAATGCTCGACAAGGCCGACACCAGCCCGGTCGCCAGGCAAACGCTGGTCGCCTATGTCGCCGGGGTTGGCGAAGCCGCCGGCGTGATCGCCGACACGATCGGCAATGGCGGCCTCGTTTCCTGCAAGAGTTCTTTCAGCCTGGATACACGAGCGGTGCGCGCCGCCCTTGAAGCGGGCGCCCCTCGTCAGGGTAACTGGTCTCAGACACCGGCGACGCCACTGATCATTGCCGACATGGTCAAGCGTGCCGGTTGCAGGACCAGGAATTGAGCCTGGCGATCCGCTGGTTCTCAGTCGCGCGACAATCCTGTCGCGCGACTATTCCCAACCTGCGACCCCCGCGCGCGATCAGCGAGTGCGGTTCCAGAGCTCAATCGAAAAACGCCTCGACTACGTTGCGCTTGCCGAGCATGAAGGCGTCAGCGACATGCTGGAGCGGGGCCAGATCGACATCGGAAACGCCGGCGCGCACGATCTCGGCGAAGCGCTTGTAGAGCATCGGATATTCCGCTTCCGGCTCTTCGTGAATGAGCTTGCCATCGATGGCGAGCTTCGAGCCGCCGCCCGACAGCACCATGGCGCCCTTGTCGGTGTCGGCCAGGATGTCCCAGCTTTGCGGGCCTGTCTGCAGCCAGTCGAGGTCCATCGTCACCGGCAGGCCATTCGAGGTGCGGAAGGTGACGCGCGCGGCAACCGGGGAGGCGCGGTTTTCGGGAAAGTCGAGCACCGCCGAGGTGATGAACATGGCCGGCAGGATATGGGTGGCAATCGACAGCGCGTTGATGCCGGGATCGAAGACGCCAAAACCGCCGGGAGCCCAGATCCATTCCTGGTTCGGGTGCCAGCGGCGCACATCCTCTTTCCAGTTGATGGCAGCCGAGCGGATGCGGGCTGAACTTAGAAAAGCACGTGCGGCCTCGACGGCCGGCGCATAGCGCGAGTGCCAGCTGGCGAACAGCGAGACGCCGTTGTGCGCAGCCAATGTCTTGAGGTCTTCGACCTCGCTGACAGTAGCGCCTGGCGGCTTCTCCAGGAAGACATGCTTCTTTGCCGTCAGCGCCGTCCGCGCCGCGTCGTAGCGGAATTGCGGCGGCATGCAGAGCGAGACGGCCTCGAGCTCGGCTACGGCGTCGAGCATGGCTTCGATGGTGGGGAAATTCGGGATGTCATCCACCTTGCCGTGACGGCTGGCGGCCGCGACGAGGCGATAGTCCTGGTCTTTCGCCAGGGCCGGCAGGTGCTGGTCGCGGACGATCTTGCCGACGCCGACGATGCCTATCTTGATGGGCTGGGACATGGCCGCTCCGTCTGTTTGATGATGGTGATGGCTTCTTATCAGAACACTTGCCCCGGGCAAGCCGAAGCCGAGCAGCCAAGCTCAGCCTTCCCTTAGCGGCAGCACATTTGTCGGCTGGGAAGGCCTCGGTCGCCGATTCGGTTCGGCAGTCGATTCGAAAGCTGGACCGGGGTCAGATCGGCACGTCGAAGGTAACGATCGACACTTCGCCTTCGAGCGCGCCCTGGAAGGCGGAAATATGCGGCTCTTCGTCGGGGATGCCGTCCATGTCGCCGATCTGGTCGAGCTCGGCCTCGGCGTAACCTTCGGCGGCAAGCGATTCGAGCGCCCGGCGCACCGCCGAATCGTCGTCGGGCGCAACCAGCATGACGTGGACGCCTTCCGG
>NZ_RZPI01000145.1:0-9622 GCF_003998715.1 Mesorhizobium sp. M7A.F.Ca.CA.002.15.2.1 | reverse complement strand
GGACAAGGACAAACTGCTGTCGCTGATCACGCCGACGGCGGACTACGCCGACCTTGCCGGCTGCGATCTGGTGGTCGAGGCGGTGTTCGAGGATTCGGGCGTCAAGAAGAGCGCCACCGAACAGGCGGAAGCCGGGTTGAAGCCATCGGCGATCTTCGCGTCGAACACCTCCACCATCCCGATCTCGTCGCTGGCCAAGAATTCGGCGCGGCCGAAGAATTTCATCGGCATCCATTTCTTCTCGCCGGTCGACAAGATGATGCTGGTCGAGATCATTTTGGGCAAGAAGACCGGCGACAAGGCGCTGGCCACCGCGATCGACTTCGTTCGCGCCATCAAGAAGACGCCGATCGTCGTCAACGACACGCGCGGCTTCTACGTCAACCGCTGCGTGCTGCGCTACATGTCGGAAGCCTACAAGATGCTGATCGAAGGTGTGCCCGCGCCGATGATCGAGAACGCGGCGAAGGCAGCCGGCATGCCGGTCGGCCCCCTGGCACTGACCGACGAAACGGCCATCGACCTTGCCCAGAAGATCATGAAGCAGACCATCAGGGATTTGGGCGACAAGGCGGTCGATCCCAAGCAGATGGCGCTGATCAACACCATGGTCGACGATCACGGCCGCTTCGGCCGCAAGAACGGCAAGGGGTTTTACGATTATCCGGCAAAGCCCGCCAAGAAGAAGCTGTGGCCGGGCATCAGGGATCTCTATCCGCAGCTTGCGCCCGAGAAGGTCGATTATGAGGAACTGCAGCAGCGGCTGCTGGTCACCATCGCGCTGGAAGCGGCCCGGGTGATGGAAGAAGGCATCGTCACCGACCCGCGCGAGGCCGATGTCGGCTCGATCCTCGCCTTCGGCTTCGCTCCCTATACCGGCGGTGCGCTGTCCTACATCGACGGCATCGGCGCCAAGGCGTTCGTCAAGATCGCCAGAAACCTGCAGAAGAAATACGGCGCCGAGTTCAAGGCGCCCAAGCTGCTGCTCGACATGGCCGAGAAGGGTGAGAGCTTCTATCAGCGCTTCGATCCCTATGCGAAAGGCGAGACCAGGAAAGCGGCGTGAGTAAGCCTTGCACTGTGGACAAGATGGCGGTCCGGGGTTAGAACAGGGAAGGTATTTTTTCCTGTTCAAAGGAGAGCGACACATGCTCTCGCATGACCGTGTCTGGGCTGCCATTGATGCTCTTGCCGAGCGCTATTCGCTTTCGGCCTCGGGGCTGGCCAAGCGTGCGGGGCTCGATTCCACCGCCTTCAACAAGTCGAAGCGCCTGTCGTCGGATGGCCGGCCGCGCTGGCCCTCGACCGAATCACTGGCAAAGATTATGGAGGCAACGGGCGCTTCCCTCGACGAATTCACCGGTTTGATTGAAGGTCGGGCCGGGGCCAGCCATGCGGCTTCGGTCGCCCGCCGAAGCTCCGTGCCGCTGCTCGGCTTTGCCCAGGCCGGCGCCGGCGGCTTCTTCGACGATGCCGGCTTTCCAGCCGGGCAGGGCTGGGATCTGATCGAACTGCCGACGCAATCGACCGAGAGTTCCTATGCTTTGCAGGTGCAGGGCGATTCCATGCTGCCGCTCTACCGCAATGGCGACGTCCTCATCGTCGAACCGGGCGCCGTTACCCGCAAGGGCGATCGCGTCGTCGTCAAGACCACATCAGGCGAAGTGATGGCCAAGGTGCTCGAGCGCCAGACCGTCAGGTCGATTGCGCTGGTCTCGCTCAATCCCGATCATCCCGACCGCGATATTCCCATGCGCGATGTCGAATGGGTGGCGCGGATTGTCTGGGCAAGCCAATAGGTCAAGCTGGTGCGGCTTCTCCATCATGCGCTGGCGGTTCTGATGGTCCCTGTGATGGCAGCCATTGTCGTCACTGGCGGTCACACTCTGAAAGGGAGTGAAAGCGTCATCACCGTGGACCAGCTTGATCCGGGCGCCGATGCGATGGCGCAGCAGGCTGCCGGGACGCTGCCCGAGGAGCCGGCCACATCGGCCATCGCAGCTCCGCAGCCGGCGACGCATTCGAGGGCGATCGATCCCGAAATCGTCGCGCCGCCGGAACTGCCCGCCGACGGGCTTGAACGGATCGAGCCGCGCGAGCCGCTGAGCAAACTCGCGCTGGCCGTGCCGCCCAAGCCGAAAAGGCCTGACGACTGGAACGGCACAAAGCTGTTCCAGCCGGTTGCGCCGGCCGCCGGCTTGATCGAGGCGAAGGGCTACTCGGTCGCGGTTTCCGGCATCGACATCGTCAGGCAGGACGAGATTTGCAGCGAGGACGGCAAGTCCTGGCCGTGCGGCGTCCGGGCGAGGACAGCGTTCCGCGCCTTCCTGCGCGGCCGCGCGGTGGTCTGCACGGTGCCGCCGCAGGGCGGCCGCGACCTGATCGCAGCCGAGTGCCGGATCGGCAAGCAGGATGTAGGTCAGTGGCTGGTCGAAAATGGCTGGGCGCGCGCCGCCAAGGGCGGCCCCTATGTCGAGGCCGGCGACAAGGCGCGCATGGGCAAGAAGGGCATTTTCGGATCGGCGCCCGATCTGTCGGGCATGCCGGCGATGCCGGCCGCGCCAGGCCCGGCACCTCAGGCGCCGGGTTCGATCCTGGAAGAGGTCGACGGCGTGCTCAAGCCAGCTGACCAGCCAGCGCCCGCTCAATGAGCGCACGCGTCTCGGCAACGCCGTAGAGTGCTGCGAACGAGCCGAAGCGCGGGCCGCGCTCCTGGCCGATCAGCACCTGGTAGATCATCTGGAAGAAGGCGCCCGATACGCCGGGGCCGCCTTCCGGGCTCTGCTTGGAATGATCCTGATAGCGCTCGATCCTGCGTGCGACGTTGAGCGAGGCGTTCTGGATCGCTTCGCCGCTGGCGTCCGCCGGCAGCGCGCCAAGTGCTTCGTCGAGGGCTGCCAGCGCTTCGCGCTCGACCTCGTCGGCGGGCCGGAAGGTTTTCGTCGGCTTCACGAAATCGTCGAAATAGCGGATCGCATGGCCGACCAGCCGGTCGAGCTCTGGATGCGTCGCCGGCGTCACGCCTTGCGTATGACGTGAAATGAACCCCCACAGCACATCCTTGTTCTGCGCGTTGGAAGCGCTGACCAGATTGAGCAGCAGAGAGAACGGCACCGGCATGTCGATCGCTGGCGGGTTGCCGTCATGCATATGCCAGACCGGGTTGCCCAGCCGCTCCTTCCAGTCCTGGCGGGGATAGGCGGCGAGGAACGTGTAGTATTCATCCACGGCCCGCGGGATAACGTCGAAATACAGCTTCTTGGCCTGCCGCGGCCGTTGGTACATGTAGAGCCCGAGGCTTTCGGTCGGCGCATAGGTCAGCCACTCGTCGATGGTCAGCCCGTTGCCCTTCGACTTCGAGATCTTCTGGCCGTTCTCGTCGAGGAACAGTTCGTAGACGAAATGCTCCGGCGCCCGTCCGCCCAGAATGTTGCAGATACGGTCGTAGACCACCGCATTGGTCTGGTGGTCCTTGCCGAACATTTCGAAATCGACGCCAAGCGCTGCCCAGCGCATGCCGAAATCCGGCTTCCACTGCAGCTTCACGCGGCCGCCGGTGATCGAAAGCGTGGTCTCGGTGCCCTCGTCGTCGAAGGTGATGGTGCCGGCTTTGGCGTCGACATGCTTCATGGGCACGTAAAGCACGCGGCCGCTCTTCGGCGAGATCGGCAGGAACGGGCTGTAGGTCGCCTGCCGCTCGGGCCCGAGCGTCGGTAGCATCACCGCCATGATCTGCTCATAGCGCTCGGCGGCGCGCTTGAGCATCGCGTCGAAACGGCCGGCCTTGTAGTATTGCGTCGCGCTGGCGAACTCGTAGTCGAAGCCGAACGTGTCGAGGAAGCGGCAGAGCATCGCATTGTTGTGGTCGGCGAAGCTCGCATAGTCGCCGCCGAAGGGGTTGGGGACCGACGATAGCGGCTTGTGCAGATGCGGCTCGAGTGCGGCGCGGTCCGGCACGCTGTCGGGTATCTTGCGCATGCCGTCCATATCGTCGGAAAAGCACAGCAGCTTGGTCGCGACCTTGTCCTGCGTCAGGACACGGAAGGCATGGCGCACCATCGAGGTGCGCGCCACCTCGCCGAACGTGCCGATATGCGGCAGGCCGGACGGCCCGTAGCCGGTCTCGAACAGGACTGTTTGCGGAAAGTCGGCGCCTTTGTAGCGCTCGATGATCTTTTTGGCTTCCTCGAACGGCCACGCCTTGCTTTCGGTCGCGGCCGCCAGCAGCTCGGGGTTGAGATCGATGATGTTTGATCCCGCCATGTCACAGTTTTCCAAATCATCTGCCGGCCCGAAGGCGGGCCGCAGCAAGGGTTTTTCAACCGGTCTCTAGGCGTGCAGCGCCGGAGCGTCAACGCGTGCGGCGCTTTTTCCTTGCGGTGCAGAACGGGCGTTCCTAACTTCGAGGCCCGGTTCAAGGAGAAAAAATTGCCGACACCTCATGAAGCCCTGATCTATCTGATGGTCATCACCTCGGCCTCCGACCGCGACATGACCGATGTTGAACTGGCGCGGATCGGCGAGGTCGTCCGCTCCTGGCCGGTGTTCGAGGACTTCAACCACGACAGGCTGGTCGGCGTCGCCCAGGGCTGCCAGAAGCGCCTGCACGAAAAGGATGGGCTGGAGGGCGTGCTGGCTGAAGTCGCCGAGGTCTTGCCCGAGCGGCTGCGCGACACCGCCTATGCCGCCGCCTTCGAGGTTGCCGCCGTCGACCTCGAAATGCGCATGGAAGAGGTGCGGGTGCTGCAGCTGATCCGGCGTCAGCTCGATCTCGACACGCTGACGGTTGCTGCCATCGGCCGCGCGGCCAAGGCGCGGCTGCGTACCCTGACCTGAAAGTCCTTGGCTTTAGAAAAAACTGACGGGGAAATAGCGCAGATAAAATTCGGCGAACGTGCCTTTCATTGAAATTTCCTGCAGCGCGTAGTCGATCGCTGCGGCCAGCGCCGGATTGTCAGCCTTGGTGGCGATGGCCATGCCCGTGCCCAGATATTCGGGCGCCAGATAGGGCCCGCCGGCAAAGCGGCAGCAGCCCGCCGCGTCCGAGCCGCCCAGCCAGAAAGCCAGGCGCATGCCGTCGCCGAAGGCGGCGTCGACCTTGCCGGCCTTGAGATCGGCATACAGTTCTTCCGGCCTGTCGAAAGGGACGACCTGGACCGTGTTGAAATAGTCGCGCAGCATGCGCTCATGCGCCGAGCCTGATATCACGCCGACACGCTTGCCGTGCAATTTGTCAAAGACGGGCTCGGTCAGCGCCTTGCCCTTCGGCATGATGAAGCGCGCCGGAAACTGCAGATAGGAGCGTGAGAAGGCGTAGGTCGCGCGCGATTCCGGTGTGGCGGCGATGCCGGCGATGATCGCCTCGCCTTCGCCTTTCCGCAGTGCGCCTTCCAGCTCGGCCCAGGGCAGGGCCTGGATCTGGCATTTTTCGACAATGCCAAGCTCGGCGCAGATGGCGCGTGCCAGATCGATGTGGAAGCCGGACAGCTTTCCCGCACCGTCGAGGAAGTTGAAAGGCGGGAAGTCCGTGGTGGTGAGGAATCTCAGCCGGGGCAGCTTCGAAAGGTCTGGCTTGGGCAGCCGCTCCTTGGCATCCCACAGCACCGGAACCTGAGGCGCCGCGGCGCGCGCACCGTCGGCGAACGACAGCAACCCGATCAGCATCGCAAAGGCGAAGGACCTCCACCGGAACGCCAAGATAAAACTCAGCCACAGTCGTGCTCGCACCGGTTTTGGTACGAAAATGGTACAGGCACAATGGTTTTTGATTTCAACACGCCGATTTCAGGATATGATTTAGCCGGTTTGCAAATCAGCTTCGGTCGCCTCGATGAGAGGGAGCCACAAAATAAGTATGCGATTTGCAATCCGTGGTCGGTGGCGAAGTGTAAATCAGGCACGCATCATTGGCCGCAATGCACAAGGCAACATGGGGTTGATGTTGCGATGGGTCAGTTCGATCGCACGCTGGAATACATAGACCAACTGCAGCACGCCGCAACGGCGGCGGCGGTCTGCGAAAGGCTGCTGGGCATAACATCGGATTTCGGTCTCACCGCACTGATGGCGGGAACCGTCCCGCAGCCAGGCACGCCGGCCGGCCAGCAAAAGCAGCATGTGCTTCTCTGCGATTGGCCTGGCGAGTGGCTGGAGCGCTATGTCGCGCGCAACTATGTCGATCATGACCCGGTCGTCAGCCATATGAAACAGTTGCAGGCGCCCTTCCAGTGGCACGAAGCGTCCCAAGGCATCCGCATAGACAAGAGCAGCGGCGAGGTGATGGGCGATGCCGGCGCCTTCAAACTGCGCGATGGGTTGGCCTTTCCGCTGATCACGCTCGACGGCCAGATCGTCATGGTGTCGCTGGGCGGCGAGGCCGTGGAATTGTCCGCCGCCGAATTCGGCCAGGTGTCGCTGGTCTCGACCTACGCGGTTGGCCGCGCCATGCAACTCCACACCATGGCGAACAGGACCATCGATCATATCGTGCTGACGCCGCGCGAGCGCGAATGCCTGCAATGGGCCGCCGTCGGCAAGTCCGAATGGGAGATTTCGCAAATCCTCGGCATTTCCGAACACACCTCGGAGAAACATCTTCTTAACGCCAAAAGCAAACTAGGTGCCGTCAACAGGGTGCAGGCCGTCGCGGAAGCGATACGGCGCGGCTACATTAGTTAGGTCGGCCGTGCCGACCTGAAATCCTTGCCTACGCGATCACGCAATTTTCTCATCAAAGCACGGCCGTATCTTCCTCTGAACGCAGGAGACGGCGGAATGCTTTTTTCCCTTACAACCCAGGAATTGATGGAACGTCCCGACCTTTGGGAGGCCGTCCATCGTTTGCGCTACAAGATATTCGTCGAGGAGATGGGGTGGGATGACCTCAGACGCCCCGACGGGCTCGAACTCGACCAGTTCGATCACGACGAGGCGGTCCATCAGATCGTCATCAGGGGCGGTGAAGTGGCGGGTTATCAGAGGATGTTGCCGACGACGCGGCCACATCTGCTGACCGAGGTCTTGACCGATCTTTCCGAAGGAACGCCGCCGTCGGGTCCAAACATCTGGGAATTGACCCGCTATGCGGTGGCTCCCGGTTTTCGCGATGGCCGTCGCGGCGTTTCGACCGTCGGCACCGAACTGATTGCCGGTTTCGTCGAGTGGGGGCTGAAGCGCGGCGTCGACAAGGTGATCATCGAGTTCGAGCCGATGTGGGTGCTGCGCGCCTTGCAACTGCATTTCCTGGCGACCCCGCTTGGCTATCAGCGCACCTATGGCAACCAGCAGGTGGTCGCCACCTTGCTGACCTTCAACGAGCACACACTCGATGTGGTGCGGTCGCGCCGCAATCATTTTGCTCCCGTGCTGGCCAGGGGATATCCCGACATGCTCGGGCAAAGGCGTGCGTCATGAGATCGGAGACAGTCATGAGCACACATCCGCAACCTGAACTTCGCAACCACACGCTGGTGGTCACCGTGTCGTCGAGTGACGGCCGGCCGGTGCTGGACAGGAGGGCCTATGAAAGCCTGGCAAGGACCTTCCATGAAGCAGCCGACAATGAGGAGGTTCGCGTCGTCGTCTTGCGCGGCCTGGCAGGCTGTTTCTGTCTGGGCGGCGACTTCTCCGAATTCCTCGACGCCACCAAGCACCAGAAACTGATCGCCGCCGTCACCGACCTGTTCCGCACGCTGGCGACGTTTCCAAAGCCCATCCTTGCCTGCGTCGATGGCGATGCCGTCGGTGTCGGCTGCACCATCCTGTTCCATTGCGACATGGTGATCGCGTCCGATGAGAGCACGTTCAGGGTGCCGTTCGTCGATTTCGGCCTGGTGCCGGATGCGGCGACCAGCATCCTGGCGCCGCAGAAGCTCGGCTACGCCGGTGCCTTCCGCTTCTTCTGCCTCGGCGACACGCTTCGCGCCGAAGATGCCAGGGCGCTCGGCCTGGTCGCGGAGATCGTGCCGGGAGGCACCGTCGAGGAGGCGGCCCTTGGTCGGGCAAGACAGCTCGTCAAGAAGCCGGTCGCCGCCCTGCTGCAGACGCGCGGCCTGCTGAAGGGGAACACCGAGGCCCTCTGCGATCGCATCGATCAGGAGATCTCGCTTTTCCAGCAGGCGCTGCAGGATGATACGACGCTGCGGCGATTGCAGCGTATCGCCAGGCTGGCGGCTTAAGCATCATGATTGCGTCGCGCGGTTCCTGCCGCGCGACGCAAAAAAGCGTCAATCCTGTTTTCCCAGGAATGACGGCCCTTCGCCGATGATCTTCTTGTCTTCCTTGCCGATGATTTCGAGATCGCGCCCCTCATAGGGCAGAGACGACAGGATGCGCCGCATGACCGCAAGCCGCGCGCGCCGCTTGTCATTGGCCCGTACGATGATCCACGGCGCGAATTCCTTGTGGGTGCGCTCGAACATTGTGTCGCGCACCTTGGTGTAGTCGTCCCACTTGGTGATGCCCGCAACGTCGATGGGCGAAAACTTCCAGCTCTTCAGCGGGCTGTAGCGGCGGTCGTGGAAGCGCTCGAGCTGCGTTTCCCGGCCGATGTTCAGCCAGAATTTGAAGAAGTGAATCCCCTCGTTGGAGATCATCCGCTCGAAATGCGGCGTCTCGTCGAGAAACTGCTCGTGCTGCTGCGGCGTGCAGAAACCCATCACCGGCTCGACGCCGGCGCGATTGTACCAGGAGCGGTCGAAGGTGACGAATTCGCCTGAAGTCGGGAAGTGGTCGACATAGCGCTGGTAGTACCATTGCCCCAGTTCGGTCGGGGTCGGCTTGGTCAGCGCCACGTTGCGTGCCGTGCGCGGATTGAGGTACTGGCGCACCACGAAGATCGTGCCGCCCTTGCCGGCAGCGTCGCGGCCCTCGAACAGCGCCATCACCCGTTTGCCGGTCGACTGCAGCCAGGCCTGCGCCTTGACCAGCTCGATCTGCAGCTTCTCGAGCGTCTCGTCATACTCATCACTTTTCATCTTCTTGTCGTAGGGATAGCCGCCGGCAGTCAGCTTGTTGTCCTCGACCCAGTCGGGAAGCACGGGGTTTTCGATGTCGAACTCCCGTTCCTTGCCGCCGATCCTGATCTTCAGCGGCCCCGAAGTTGGCGCGGCGGGACTTTCCTTGGCTTTTTTCATCGAGACGAACCCTTTCCAGCTTCCGGACTCATGCTATGGGGAGCCTCCGGAACGGTCTAGTGGAAGTTTTTCCGCCACCGTGGACCGGGTGCGAAGGCATGGGGTGCGGGCCCGCGGGCAGATGGCTGACCTGGACACAGAGCAGAGAGGCATCGCGCAAACCATGGCCGCACGGCTGTGGAACAGCCGCTGGCTGCTTGCGGCCGGCGTCGTCGCGGTCGTCGCCGTTTATGCCTTGGCCGGGATTTCAGCCTATGTCGTCCTCGCGGCGCTGCTGTTGCTATTTGCAGCGGCAATACTGCCGGCCGCCGGCGCGCGCCAATCCACTGGCAGCGGAGCCGCCATCGAGGCCACCGGCCTGCAGAGGCTCTCGGGTGAATATCTGGCCGCCGCCGTCGCCGATCCGCTGATCATCTTCGACCGGGCTGCCACCATCGTCCATGCCAACGCCGCCGCCTTCGCCGCTTTCGGCGGCATCGCGCCAGGCA
>NZ_RZPI01000144.1:0-9634 GCF_003998715.1 Mesorhizobium sp. M7A.F.Ca.CA.002.15.2.1 | reverse complement strand
GGACGAAGTCCCCGGACATGGACTTTACCGATGAGAGGTGATCGGCAATCGTCTTGCCATCAACAGGCGCGGCGGAGATCGCGGCGGTGGATGCCGCATACATCGCGGCAGCGCTGGCAACGGCGAACCAGCAACCCAGCAGCACTTTGATCCGATAGCCCATCGCTTATCCCACCTCCGGAGCAGGCGCGTGATCGAAAGAGATCACGCGCCTCCAGGTCAGTAACCCTCCGGGCATCGTGCAACGTAAACCCGGCCATACTGATCGCGATATCTGCACTGGCCGGCTTCGCTGGCGTGCCCGATGACGGCCCCGGCTATCGCGCCAACCGCACCGCCAACAACCGCCCCTTGCACAGGATCGCCGGCCACCGCGGCGCCTACCGCTGCGCCACCCAAGCCGCCGACGGCAGCGCCTTGTTCTGTACGGGAGCACGCCGAGAGCGGAATGAGCAGGCTCAAAATGAGCAGCGTCTTTTTCATTGGTTCTCTCCTGGGCTACTATTAGCCAAAGCTTAAATGCTCAAGAAAGCTTTTCGATCCATCGTGGGTTGCCTGTCCGTCAAGCGCCGGGCCGTGGCGGACCCGTGTGCCCTCCGGCTCAAACGCCTGCAATCGCCAAAAGCCAGGCCAGGATATCGAGCAGCAGAAACAGCAGCGCAATCTGCAGCGCCACCCGCAGCCGCTGGATAATTCGCCAGTTGCCGGCCATGTCCGCCTTGATGCGAAGCGCAAGCGCGCGGCGCATGGCCGACATCGTCGTCGGCCTGTCGCCGTCGACATATTGATCAAGCAACTCTTCGGGATCGAAGCGGAATGTGTATTGGTGGTAGGGCCAAAGCATGAAGACGATCAGCCCGCCAATGCCGAACAGCAGGGCCACCGCAATCCAGTCCCAAGGCCCAAGCCCGTTGGAAAGGGCCGCACCGCCAAGCAACGAGTTTGCGAAGGCGGTGGCGAAGACAAGGCTGCCGGCGCGGCTGCTCATGTTCTCCACAAGGGTTTGCTGTTGCGTGAGACCTCTCACTGCTTCCTGATAAATGAATGCAAGACGCGGATCGTCGTCGGTAACAGCGCTTGCGGCAATTCTGTTGCTTTCGCTTCCACTCGGATGTTCGACCATCAGGGTGTCCTCTCTGGCGTGGACTGGATGCGCGAGCTCAGTCGAGATCGCTTGCCTGCAAACGTTGGCCGTAAGCTGCCTCGCGCAAGGGGGAATCCGCAGTGAACCGAACGGGCCAGGCTGATTGCGCGCCTGGCCAGCAAGGTGTGGAAATCGACGCGGACTAAGCCGGCTGCAACTCCCTGCGCGGTAGCGGCGGAAACGCGATGGCGATGCCGACCGCGCCGAGCCCGATAAGAGCCGAGCCGATGAACAGCCAGGAATAGTTGGCGTAGGCGTCGAACACCATGCCGCCGGCAAGCGGGCCCAGCGCCATGCCGAGGCTGGACAGCATGGTGGCGGCGCCGAACACGGTGCCGAGGATGCGCTGGCCGAAATATTCGCGCGCCAGCACCGCATAGAGCGGCATGACGCCGCCATAGGTGGCACCGAAGATAACGGCCAGCATGTAGAACTGCTCAAGCCGGCTGATCGAGAGATAGGCGGCAATGACGATCGCCTGGATCGCCAGGCCCGCGATCAGCACCGGCTTGACGCCCAGCCGGTCGGCCAGCACGCCGTAGAAGAGCCGGCCGCCGAGGCCTGCCAGGCCTTCGACACTGTAGATCGAGACCGCTGCCATGGGGGCGACGCCACACAGCATGGCATAGCTGACCATATGGAAGATCGGGCCGGAATGCGCCGCACAGCAGGCAAAGAAGGTCAGCCCCAGCACGATGAACTGCGGTGAGCGCAGCGCCTTGCCGACCGTCAGGCCGGCGCCTTCGGCAACCGGCGCGGAGCCGGTATCGGCCATGACGGGCTTCGGTGGTTGGCGCACCAGCAGCACCGCCGGCAACAGCAATAGCCAGGCGGTAATGCCGATATCGAACATGGCGGTGCGCCAGTCATAGGCGGAGATCAGCCAGCGGGCGAAGGGCGAAATCGTCATCGGCGCCACGCCCATGCCGGCCGAGACCAGCGAGACGGCGAGGCTACGGTTGGTGTCGAACCAGCCTGTGGTCAGCGCGATCATCGGCGCGAAAAAGGCGCTTGCCGCGAGGCCGACCAGCACGCCATAGGTAATCTGGAAGCTCAGCAGCGAACCGGCCCGGCTGGCCAGCACCAGCGCCAGCCCGAGCAGAACCGCGCCGGTCATCACGACGATGCGGGCGCCAAAACGGTCCGATATCGCGCCCCAGGCGAAGCCGCCAAGGCCCATCACCAGGAAGTTGAGCGTCATGGCGCTCGAAATGCCGGCGCGCGACCAGTTGGTGTCGATCGCCATCGGCTCGAGAAAGATCGCCAGCGAAAACATCGTCCCGATGGCGACACAGGACATCAGCGCGCCAGCCGCGACGATGACCCAACGATAGGAAAAGCTCATTCAAATCTCCCATGCCAGAGGGCAGCGCTCAGCGCTGCTTGCATCCGAAGGACGCCGGCAGCGAGGCTGATCCTACAATCCGGTTGCATTTTTTATCCAGTCTGGCCCGACGCCGTTTTCAGCAGATCAGACCGGCAGTTCCGACGTGTATTTGATCGTTTGGCTGGGGACGTCGGTCTTGACGTTCTGCACGCCCTTGATGCGGCTCAGATGCTCCGACTGGAAGCGGCGATAGTCGTCGATGCCGGCCGCCACCACGCGCACCATGGCGTCGCAATCGCCGAGCATCAGATAGCACTCCATCACCTGCGGCAGCTTGGCGACTTCGGTGGCGAAATGCTCGATCGTGTCCTCGTCCTGCGTCTTCAGCCAGATGCGGGTGAAGAAGGTCAGACCCTTGCCGATGCTGGCCGGGTTGAGCACGGCGACGTAGCGGTCGATGACACCGGCTTCCTCCAGCAGCTTCACGCGACGCAGGCAAGGCGATGGCGACAGCCCGACCTCATTGGCCAGATCGTTGTTGGCCATGCGGCCGTCGCGCTGCAGCGCCCGCAGAATCCGCTTGTCGATCTCATCCAGCTTCATGGCTACAGATTCCATCTATTCGAAAATTTGTAACATAAAATGCCAGAACTCGGCGAAATACAACAATCTCCGCAACCAAATTGCGGACCGATTTCGGTATGTTTGCTGCCGACATCAGTTGATTTCAAACGCAGAGAAGCGGCGGCCGCGAGGTCAGCCGATGAAGACACATGAGCATTTCACAGGCAGTCGAGACGGTGGCAGATGGTTCGAAATCCGAATTCCGCCGTGGCGTGGCGTCCTGCGCGCCGGTGCTGTTCGGCACCATCCCCTATGCGCTGGTGCTTGGCGCCCAGGCGACGCAGAAAGGCTTGAGCACGGTCGAACTGTCTGCCATGACAGGGCTGAACTTCGCCGGCGGTTCGGAGTTCGCGGCGATCCAGTTGTGGACGTCGCCGCCGCACATCGTGCTCATCGTCGCCATCACCTTCCTGGTCAACAGCCGTCACCTGCTGATGGGGGCGGCACTGGCGCCGTTCCTGCGCGACCTGCCACGGCGCAAGGTGTTTCCGGCGCTTTTCCTTATGTGCGATGAAAGCTGGGCGCTGGGCTTGGCCGATGCCAAACTGCGTGCTGCAGCCGGCATCACGCCGGCCTTCAGCCCGCGCTACTATATGGGCGCGGCGCTGGCGATGTATCTCACCTGGGTGGCCTTCACCACGCTGGGTGCCTTGCTCGGTCCGATGCTTGGCCATGTCGAGACCTATGGTTTTGACATGGCGTTCCCGGCTGTCTTCCTGGTGCTGATGCGCGGCATGTGGACGGGTATGGCGGCGGCGCGGCCCTGGCTGGTCAGCCTGGTCGTTGCAGCACTGGTCTATCTCTTCGTTCCCGGTGCCTGGTATGTCGCCGCCGGCGCCATGTCGGGTCTGGTCGCGGCCTGGCTGATGGCAGGTGATGCATGATTGATGCCGTGACCCTTCTCACCATCGTGCTGATGGCCGGCGTCACTTATCTGACGCGGATCGGCGGCTATGTCGTCCTACGCAACCGCACGCTGGGCGCCCGTGCCACGGCTGTGATGGAAGCTGCGCCCGGCTGCGTGCTGATCTCTGTCATCGCACCGGCCTTCGTATCGAAGTCCCCGGCGGATCTTCTGGCGCTGGCTGTTACTCTGGCAGCCGCCACGCGGTTTTCCATGCTGCCGACCGTGCTGATCGGGGTCGCTTCGGCGGGGTTGCTCAGGCATTTCATTGGGTAGTCTAGACTACAGCCTTGGATCTATTGGCTCGCTCTCCAGCGCCAGGACGCCGAAAACACACTCGTGGACACGCCGTAGGGGCTGCCTGGCGACAAACCGCTTCAGCGCCTCGTGACCGAGCGCGAACTCCCGGAGCGCCAGACTACGCTTGCCACCTAAGCCTCGTTCCCGCAGGCGCACGAGATTGTCCGGTGCGTCGTATTCAGGGCCATATATGATGCGCAGATACTCCCGGCCGCGCACCTTCAGCGCCGGCTGGATAACCCCCTTCTTGTTCCGGCTGACGAAGTCGCGCGGCTTCACCACCATGCCTTCGCCGCCCGAGCCGGTCAGCGTCTCCCACCAGGCAACAGCCTCGGCACAAGCGCCGGCGTCGGCCAGATCTACCACCCGCCATTGTGTTCGCGTTACCACGCCGGCAGCCAGGCGCTCTGCAAGTGTCATGTGCCAAACGTGGTCATGATCGAACCAGACACGTCCCTCGCTGGCGAGCAGGTGGAATGGTGCGACCTTCAGGTCCTCGATGCCCGAGACAGGCCACACGTAAGGCGCCCAAGCGGTAGCGTATCTGGCCGCGCGCGCGGCCCGGTCCTCAAGGCGAGCGTCCAGCGAGGCCGCATCGATGCCACGCGCCATCGCACGGGCCAGCGCCTCGCGACTGGCTTGGAGGCCTGCGGCCGCAGACGTCGCTACTGGTGCATACTGGCTTTCAATCAGGCTGCTGGCCTTGGCCGACCAGGGCATGATCTCGGCGTCCAGCAGCAGCCAATCGCTGTTCAATTCCTTCCATAGGTCCACAGCCTCGACTCTGGCGCGGAGGCGGGCGAGCAGGCCCTCCGTCATGCCAGTGCCGTTGAAAAAGGAGCGTCCGGTCCGGGTCCAGATCGCGCCGGTCTCGTCGCCAGGGACCCCGAACCGGTCGCGCGCCGCCTGTGCGTCTCGGCACAGCGCGATGACTGCCCGCGAACCCATGTGCTTCTCCTCGCAAACGATTTGGGTGACGCCACGCTCGCGGAAATGGGCGAAGGCCTCCTCGGGGCGCTCCAGCCAGCCGCTTTGGCTGCTGGTCTCCGATGGCGACATCGTCGGTGGCAGATACATCAACCACTGCGGCGACAATGCGAAACGGCTCATCACCTCAAGTGCTGCCGACGCGTTCTCCTCGGCCACAACGACCCGGCCCCTCAGTTCGGTCTCGATCCAACGTCGACCAGAGACATCCTCATAGTCGAGCACCCCGTCGGCGTCGGCCTGTGCCGATCTGCCCAGACCGGAGGATCCACCTAGTGGGCGCACCGGTTCGGACCAAGTCTGGATTGCCGGCACCTCGACCAGTTCGCGTTCCGGCCAGCGCAAGGCCGTCAGTTTGCCGCCGAACACGCAACCGGTGTCGATACACAGCGTGTTGTTGACCCATTCGGCCGACAGCACCGGCGTGTGCCCGTAGACCACGGCGGTCTTGCCGCGATAGGCGGCAGTCCAATCGGCACGGACGGGCAGGCCGAATTCGTCGATTTCGCCAGTGGTTTCGCCATAGAGGGCGAACTCGCGCACAGCGCCGGAGCCACGTCCGATCATCTCTTCCTTGAGGCCGGCATGGGCGACGGCGAGGCGTCCGTCATCCAGCCAGACGTGGCTGCGCAGGCTGTCGAGGAAGGCCGGCAAAGCCTCTCGCAGGCCGCGATCCTGAGCGTCCAGCTGATCGATGGTTTGTTGCAGGCCGTGGGCAATCGTCACCTTGCGGCCCTCCAGCCAGCGGCTGAGCTTGCGTTCGTGATTGCCCTGGACACAGTAGGCGGCTCCGGCCGCGACCATGCTCATGGCGATGCGCAAGGTGTCGGGCACGTTGGGACCGCGATCGACGAGGTCGCCGACAAAGACGATCTTGCGGCCTTCCGGCGGTGTCACAGCGACGATTCGTTCGCCATGATCCTCGGACCAGGCGACGCTGTAACCGAGTTGAGCGAGCAAGGCCTGAAGTTCATCGGCGCAGCCGTGGATGTCGCCTATGATATCGAACGGACCGTGGTGGTCGCGCTTGTCGGTCCACAATGGCTGGCGCGTGACCCTGGCGGTGTCGATACTGGCCTCGCTGGTAAGCTTCCAGACCTGGCGGAAACCTTCGCGTTGCAGCCCGCCGAGGCCCTTGCGAATTTCGGTGGTCATGCGCTGGACCACGCCGGCGCCGAACGGCCGGTCGGGTCGCAACGCGTTGCGAGCGACGCAGACGTCGACACCTGGATCGATGACCACGGCGACCGGCAAGGTGTGCCACTTGCGCGCAAGTTCGATCCAGGCCTTGCGGTCAGCGGCTCGCACGTTGGTGGCATCGATGACGGCCAGCTTGCGATACTTGAGCCGTTTGCTGGCAATCTCGCGCGCCAAATCGAAGGCATCTGCCGAGACATCCTGATCAGTCTCGTTGTCGCTGACTAGCGCGCGGCAGCGATCCGAGGAGATGATTTCTGTCGGCAGGAAGTGCCTGGCGGCGAAGGTCGACTTGCCTGATCCCGTCGATCCGATCAGCACGACCAGGGCGAAGTCAGGGATGGCGAGATCGGTCTTGTCGGGCTCTCTCATCGGGTGAACACCGCCATCTGTGTCGGCGCCCCCAGGACTGGGTGCACGGCTCCGATGTCGCTGAATGCGGCGCTGTAGCCATAGGCCTTGCCGATCCGGGCCGCCCAGGCTTCAAACCGAACGCGGCTCCATTCGAAACGGTGATCCGGATGGCGAAAGGCGCCGGGAGCCAGATTGGGAAACAAGGCGTTATAATCGGCGTTGGGCGTGGTCACGATCACGGTTTTGGGCGCCGTCTCGCCGAAGACAACACGTTCGATTAGGGGCAATCTGTCTTCGTCGAGATGCTCGATGACCTCCACCAACACGGCAACATCAGCTTCTGCCCAGCGGCTGTCGCGATATGTCAGCGATCCATGCATCAGCGTGACACGGCCTTCGGGCGGTCCGCCGAACTCGTTCAGCTTGAGACGCTTGGCAGCCCGTTCCAGCTCACGAACGGCAGGGTCGAGTCCGAACATCTTGTGGACCCATCGTTCGCGCACGAGCCGATAGAGAAGCTTGCCTTCGCCGCATCCCAGATCTGCAATACTGGTCGCGCCGGTCGCGCGGATGGCTCGGACCACTGCGTCCATGCGCAGGTCATTCAGTCGGATGGGCGCCTCGAGCGCTTCCTCGGGCGCAATCCGGGCTTCGGGAGGCAGGGCCTCACCAGCCGTCTCGGGAGCCAGTCGCTCTAGGGCGATGCGGGCCAACGCACCCCGGTTGCGCAGATAACGGCGCACGATTAGGTCTTTGGCTGGGTGGTTTTCCAGCCAGCCTTCGCCTTTGGACAGCAGCTTGTCGATCTCGGCCTCGCCAACCCAGTAGTGCTTGGCGTCGTCCATCACCGGGATCAGGACATAGAGGTGATTGAGCAGGCTGCTTAGCCGGCCGGTGCCGGTCAGCCTAAGATGACCGTATCGGGGGCCGCCTGTGTTGGATCCAATAGTTTCGATCGGTGTCAGGTCAACGGACCATCCCAAGGGTTCGAACAGACCCCGCACGAGAGCCTCGCCGCCGCGCATCGGCAGCGGGGTCACCACGGTTTCGAGCGGCAGGTCGCTGTCGGCCAGTTGCTGGCGTTCCTTTGATATGCCGGTCATCGCGGTTCGCAGCGCCTTATTCAATGCCACTGACAGGAAGGACGATGCCGCATACGGGCGGTCGTTCACATACTGGTCCAACAAGCCTTCTGCCTGCCCCTTGCCTCGCACTAGCCCTATAGGGTCGACGTCTAGCAGAAGTACGGCCTCGCAACGCTCGTCGGTCGCTTCCGGATAGAACAGCCAAGCCTTGCCGAAGGATAGGTCAGTCTCGTGCAGACGTTCGGGGTGCTTGTGCAGCAAGAAGCCGAGATCTGTGGCCGGACGTTGCGTTGTAGCGACGGAAAGGAACATCGGCGACCGATAACGCAGAACAGCAGAATAACCAATGGCGTTGCGCTGCAATTTATCCAACGCAATACATCCATTTTCCACACGTAACTTTGTCGCGCCGCCAAGAAAAAGGCAGGCGCGTACGCGCCTGCCTTTTTCAATTTCGGGTGGGTGGCCGCAGCGCCTTATGCGGCAGCCGCGACGTCCCGGCTGGCGGCCACGACGGCGTCGACCTTGGCGGTCGCCTTGGCGAGCGCTGCTGTCACCGCGTCAGGGCCCATGCCGACACCTTCGATGCGGATGACATCGACATCGGTCATGCCGAGGAAGCCGAGCACGCCACGCAGGTAGGGAATGGCGTGATCGAACTGCACGGCCGCACCTTCCGAATAGATGCCGCCGGAAGCCAGCACGATATAGACCTTCTTGCCGGTGACCAGACCCTTGGGGCCGTTCTCGCCATAGGCAAAGCTCTTGCCGGAGCGGGAGATGTGGTCGACCCATGACTTCAGGGTCGAGGAGATGTTGAAGTTGATGAAGCCGGTGGCCAGGATCACCGTGTCGGCGGCGAATAGCTCGTCGAGCACGACATCGGAGACGCCGACGACTTCAGCCTGGCGCGGGGTGCGCGCTTCGGCCGGGGTATAGATGCCCGTCGCATAGTCGGCATCGATGTGCGGCAACGGATTGGCGACGAGGTCGCGCACGACGAGCGTGTTCGACGGATCGGCGGCGACGAGCTTTTCGGCGAATTCGGTGGCGATGCGGGTCGAATGCGAGGCAGCGCCGCGCGGGCTCGAAGTGACAAGAAGAATGGACATTTTGGGCTCTCTCCAGCGGTTGGAATGATTTGTCCCGCCAGATATGGGGCTTTCGATCCATTCAATAAACTGGTATATTTTCTATACGATCCATCCATAAGTTGGATATAACGATGCAGCCCAACCCGACGCTCGATCAACTTCAGATCTTTGTGACAGTCGCCGAAGCCGGCAGCTTCTCGGCCGCCGGCCGCAAGCTCAACCGGGCACAGTCCGTCATCAGCTACGGCATCGCCAATCTCGAGGCGCAGCTTGGGCTGAAACTGTTCGAGCGCGAGGGCACGCGCGAGCCGCAATTGACGGAGATCGGCCGGGCAATGCTGGAGGACGCACGGCGCATGATCGGCGTGCTGCAGCGCATCCGCTCGCGCGTCGACGGCCACCACCAGGGGCTCGAGGCCGAGGTCGCGCTGTCGGTCGACGCGACGCTGCCGTCACCGGTGCTGGTTCGGGTGCTGAAGGCATTCGAGGCGCAGTTTCCGACCGTGATGCTGCGGCTGCACATCGGCACGCTCGGCCTGATCCCCGACCATGTCGTCAGCGGTCAGGCCGACCTTGGCATTGGCGGCCTGCTGGGCGATGTCGACGTGAACCTTGTGC
>NZ_RZPI01000143.1:0-9640 GCF_003998715.1 Mesorhizobium sp. M7A.F.Ca.CA.002.15.2.1 | reverse complement strand
GCATCTTCCGCCCATGCCAGCAGCTACGCCGCCAGAGCGTCATCCGCAGCCTGCTTGATCAGCCATTCGATGTGATTTGACCACATCTGCAACACCTCGCGCTTCTCCTTGACGTTGCTATAGAGATCGTAGATTTCGCCAATGTCTCCGGTGCGGGCTCACAGCCCGTCCATATAGCCGCCAGTCTGCTGCCTTCGAGTGGCCCATGTTGGCCGCGGCCAGGAAGTGGCGACGATTGAAAGGACAAAATCAGTTGCCGAAACTCATCGCAGGTGACGGTCTGGTGGCAATTTGGGCACATCTTGTGTCTCGTCGCCAGTAAACACGGATGCCCGGCAGGAGCTGAGCTCGCTGCCGGCGGAAATCGTAGAGCGCCAGCGACGCATTCTGATCTTTCGTCAGGCAGTCGACCGCCTTGGCATACGCCTCGGCCTCCATCTCGATCGACCTGAACCGGTATCTTGTGCGCCATCCGGACGATCTGGGAAAGCTTGGCCGGGCCGGCGCCTTCCCAGGCGCACGGGAAGCGCGACGACCCATGTGGACCTTGGATTTCACTCCGCACTTACGCTGCTTTGGCCTTGTCAGCAGCCTGAGCATAAAGCGTGCTCAGCTTTCAGGCCGAGCACTCATCCATTGTTGACAGCACCTGTCGTCATTCAGGATCGCCCCATTCTCGCAGGCCGCTTGCAGCTTTCAGGCTGTTGTCAGCCAGGGCCGCCATAAAGGGTCTCGTTAAACAATTCAGGAGGCCGTTCCAATGAACAATCAGTTTGCGAGACTTTTTCGAGGACCAGGTATGCAGGCTTGTTTCAGGACAAAGAACTTTCTGGCGGCAACCACCGCGATGACGACGGTATTCCTGCCGGCTGTGTCTCTCGGGGTGGGTCTGGTAGCATTTCCAACTGGAGAAGCGTTGGCCGACGACCCGATTTCGATCCCGCTGGAGTATGTCGGGGAAGGCCATGACCGCCTGGGCATCTGGGCCAAGATCAACAATGGCAACGCGCAGCGATACGTATTCGACACGGGCTCGGACCAGCTCAACACGCAGATCGGGTCAGAGGTGACCGGGGTCCGCCCGATTGCCGACACGCCTTACGTATATACGTACGGGGACGGAACGTATGGTAATAAGCTTCAGAACGTGGAAATTGATAAATTTACATATGTCGATCCAGATCAAAAGATAACAATCGACGGGCCGTCTGTAAGCGATAAGAAATACCGGGCTGCTCGCATTCTCGATTTTGTCTATACCCATGCGTATTGCAAGGACAACAATCTTAAGTGCACGCCGGGATCCGTGACGGATGGACTTAAAGATATGTATGGTCAGGATCTCCAAGAACCTTATCACGCCGATAAGGAGCAGCGGGCGAAAATGACCGCTGGCAAGATGGCAGACGAAGGCGGCGATTTCGCAGGTACATTCGGGGCCGGCGATTTTCTTGGCAAGACAAGTGTCTGGGGCATGATGGGCAGTGTCACCAGGTCTGGCTACGTGGTCTCCGCCAATGTGAATCCGGATTCCGAGAGCGACCAAACGCCTGGCTGTTCCCCCTGCACGATTGTCAACCTCAATCCAAGCCTCCGGGCCCAATATACTAATGCCATGCCATGGGGAGAACCCGAGGAAAAAGATCAGGATTCTTATCAGAATTTTCCTGGCTCTGGCGCCAATGCCTCGACCGAATACGAAGGCAGCTACAATCTGCAGTACACGGTTAAGGATGGAGCCCCACCAATCACCGACCCCAACAAGACCGCGGTATTGCTCGACACCGGCACACCGGGCGGTGGCAGTCTGGAGATCAGTGATGCGATGCTGAAGCAATTTCAGGATGCGGGCGTCAAACTTAAAAATGTTCGGAGAAATGAGCAACGCGAGATCGTAAGCGCATCGGGCAACATCCCGAGCGTTACAATCGCAGGAACGGATGGCGATCCGGTAAGGCTGGACAATATCGACTTCACCTACACCAGCGGCACGACGGAACAACCCAATGACCAGACCAGTTTTGTTGCCGGTCTTGACTTCTTCAAAAACAGATCGGTCATTTTCGATCTGGAGAAGAAGTATACCGCTTATACGTCACATTTCGTCACTGCCAGCAACTTCTCTACCGATTCATCCGCACCCGAAGGGACCGGTCTGAGCAGGATCACGACGAGCATGGGGAATGAGGGCGGGTTCGGCATAGCGGGTGTCGTCTCCGGCTCCGGATCGCTGACGCTTGATACAAAGACGGTGGTCCGGATGACGAATGTCAACACCTACACCGGCGAGACGAATATTGCTCAGGATGCCTATCTCTCGCTTGCGGGGCTCGGCAACATCCAACGGTCAGC
Organism: Mesorhizobium sp. M7A.F.Ca.CA.002.15.2.1; assembly: GCF_003998715.1. Classification (NCBI taxonomy): domain Bacteria; kingdom Pseudomonadati; phylum Pseudomonadota; class Alphaproteobacteria; order Hyphomicrobiales; family Phyllobacteriaceae; genus Mesorhizobium; species Mesorhizobium sp. M7A.F.Ca.CA.002.15.2.1. The sequence goes on along the minus strand of NZ_RZPI01000143.1, from coordinate 7,288 downwards.
GAAAGTCGTTGCAGACGGCACGTTCGATATCTCCGAACATGGAAATGGCAGCGACTATTGGGGAATCTCCGACGCCTACAACGATGCCCGTATTCGTAGCCTGAGTGGCAGCGGAACGGTCGAACTGGGCAAGCGTACCCTGGTGCTAACGGATTCGAACGACACGTTCGCCGGCAGCATCAACGACCTCGACGTTGATAACAATAATATGGGCGGCAAACTATTCGTTGCCGGTGGCGTGCAAACGCTGAGCGGAAAGAACAATTTTTCCGGCATGACGACGGTCGGTTCCGGCGCGGGATTGCTGCTTGCCGATACAGGTGTGCTTTCCCATGATGCGACCACGTCCGGCTTTCTCGGGAATGACGGGCAGATCGGGGGCACGGCTATCGCAAACAGCGGCGGTGTCGTCGCAGGCGGCGGCACCTACGGTGCGGTCACCATTTCCGAGGGCGGCACGGTCGCTCCTGGCAGTGCGACCGATCCGAGCAGGATCGTCACCACACTGACTGTCACGGGCGATTTCGCGCAGCAGTCCGGATCGATCTATCAGGTCGACCTCGCAAGGTCGTCCGATCTCATCGATGTTGGCGGAGCAGCGGCGATCGACAGCGGCGCGCAGATCGAGCTGCTGCGGCAGGGAACGCTATCGGTCGATGCCCGATATACTCTGCTCTCCGCAGCAGGCGGCGTAAGCGGCACCTATGGCGGGCTGACGGGGGCTCTGGCGACAGACGCGACGCCCTTCGTCGATTTCCAGCTCGTCTACGATGCCAACAATGTCTATCTCGATATCAGCCGCACATCGACGGCGTTTGCCGATGTAGCCAGCACCTTCAATCAACGCTCGGTCGCCGCAGCGGCTCAGGCGCTTGGAAGCGGTAATCCGATCCAGGACAACATCCTGTTCCTGACGGCGCCGGAAGCCCGCAACGCTTTCGATATGCTATCAGGCGAGGTTCATGCTTCCATTCATAGCGGCCTCATCGAGGACAGTCATTCTGTACGCGATGCCGCGAGCGAACGGATCCGTGCGGCGTTCGACGGCGTCGGTGCCTCCAGCGTTCCGGTGATGACTTATGGGCTGGGTGGTCTGGAACTGGCCCCGGCAACGAGTGAGAATTTCGCCGTATGGGGCCGTGGCTTCGGCGCCTGGGGTCATCTCGACAGCGACGGCAATGCCGCCGGTCTCGATCACTCGACAGGCGGCTTTCTGGCTGGCGGTGACGCGGCTGTCGGCGAAAGCTGGCGGCTCGGCCTCATCAGCGGCTACAGCCATACCTCCTTGGAGGCGGACGATCGCGCGTCGTCGGGCTCGAGCGAGAATTACCATCTCGGTCTTTTTGCCGGCACGCAGAACGGCAATCTCGGTTTTCGTTCCGGCCTTGCCTATACCTGGCACAGCATCGAGACCGGCAGGTCCGTGGTCTTTCCAGGCTTCGCCGACAGCCTTTCGGCCGATTACGACGCCGGCACGTTCCAGGCCTTTGGCGAGCTCGGCTACCGTATCAATACGGCTTCGGCTTCCTTCGAGCCCTACGCTAATCTCGCTTATGTGAATTTTGACGCCGATGGCTTCACCGAGAATGGCGGCGCAGCCGCCTTGTCGAGCGGGGATCGCTCGAGCGACACGGCGTTTACCACGCTAGGTCTGCGTGCGTCGACGGTACTGACCCTCGGCACCGTGACTGCTACCGCGCGCGGCGGTCTTGGCTGGCGCCACGCCTTCGGCGACGTCAGGCCGGATACCGCTCTTGCCTTTGCTGGCGGTTCCTCCTTCGCCATCAAGGGCGTGCCGATCGCAAAGAACGCAGCTCTGCTCGAAGCTGGGCTTGACGTAAACATCACCGAGAACGCGACGTTCGGCATCGCCTATCAGGGACAGATCGCCTCGGATGCCCAGACACACGGGTTCAGCGCCAAGCTCGGCGTCCGTTTCTAAATCACCCGCAAAAGAGATTGGTTATGAAGTCAGTGAGTGCATTTTCTTTTACCGTCGTTCTCGGCTCAGCGACGGTGATGTCTGTGTCCGCCGCGCGAACGGACGATGCCTGCTACAACAAGGCACAAAGCCTATGATGACGCAATGTTCAATCGACGACCTGAAGCCAGTCGATGGCGAGCTTGACAAGCTCTACAAGGAGATGGAGACCCGGCTCAAAGAGTCCCGGCGCATGTCCAGGAACTGGTCGAGACCGCGAGGGGCTACAACGCCACCTCGGAGAACACGCGCGACGCCTACCCCAAGGATTGGCGGCATTTTTCCTCCTGGTGCCGGCGCGCTGGCTTCGATCCCCTGCCTCCGGGCTCGAAGGTGATCAGGCTCAATATCAGCGCCTGTGCCTCGGGCACCGCCGCCGGCGATCCGAAGCGTGGCGCCCCTGCCCTTTAGTTTGCGACCATCGAGCGGCGGCTTTCCGGCCTCGCCTGGAACTTTACCCAGCGCGGCCGGCCGTTGGACCGCGCGGAGCGGCATATCTATAAGGTTCTTGCCGGCATTCGCCGCAAGCACGCAAAGCCACCGCGGCAGAAAGAGGCGGTCCTGGCGACGATCTGCTGGCGATGATCGCCACGCTCGGCCACGACCTCAGGGCCTGCGCGACCGCGCTATTTTGCTCCTGGGCTGTGGCGGCGGCCTGCGGCGCTCCGAGATCGTCGGTCTCGACGTCATGCGCGACGACAACAGCGATGGCGCCAGCTGGATCGAGATTTTTGACGGCAAGGGCTGCTGGTCACCCTGCGCGGCAAGACCGGCTGGCGCGAGGTCGAGGTCGGCCGCGGCTCCAGCGACCACACCTACCCCGTAGTCGCGCTCGAGAGCTGGATCCGCTTTGGCCGCATCGCACGTGGACCCCTGTTCCGCCGCATCTTGTCGATCAGGTCGATATAATACGAAAAAGCCGCCGCCATTCGGGACGGGCGTCGGCTATCATGTCCAGCCATTATGCGGCGAGCGGATAGCTTTCGCCGGACCAGGCAGAGAACTTGGCGGCAAAAGCCTTCATCTCGTCGACCGCGAATGTGGTGCGCGGTTGCGAACTCGACTTGCTGGGCGAGAGGGACCTCGCCGAGAAAGGCGCTGACATGAGCGGGATGCTGCTTGGCCAAATCGAGATCCGCAAAGCAATCGGCCAGCGCCGCGTCGTCCAGCTGTACGCTGCAGGGCGCGTTCACGTCGTCAAGACGGATGCCAAATGCTTGCTCATAATGGCCGCAAGGTAATCGTTTCGGGTCGGAGACACAAGTTGCCGCCTCCTTCGCCGTAGAGTGGCCCGATACAATCACGATCGATATTGCCACCTCTTATCGATAGTGATCGCATAGTTCCCTGATTCGACTCTCAACCGCTCATATCAAGCGATTACTTCCATGTATCTGCTGCGCTAGCCCGTCCTGGCCTTGGAGTGTCGCTCCTCACCTCCTCCACCACTCACCAGCCCGATGGGAGTATCGCCCGCCAGCAGCTTCTCCTTGCTGAGCAGCGCGGCAACCTCAATCGCCTCGAAATCGGGCAAATCCCGCAGTGTGTCGAGGCCGAAGTGCAACAGGAAGGTCTTGGTCGTGACGTAGGTGTAAGGCGTGCCAAATTCAGCGGGCAGGCAGACGTTGACCCACAACAATCAAGGGGACGGTGCAGGCCAAGATTGCGGCAGGGCTTGGGCCCCCCACCCTTCTCCTCAGAACTCCGCTGCTTCCAGCTGGCGGCTGAAACTCACAGGCGCAGCCAGCTTGGTCTCTAACAGCATCGATCGCATCATGGTGTCTGCCATGAATCCGTGTGCGTGAAGCGCTCCAGAGCGAAGATGTTGGGCGTCAACCAGGTTCACTCCAATGAGCTTCACTTCTCGAGTTCTGCACAGTGTCCACGACTGGCGCCGGAGGTTGATCCGGTGATTAGGAGGAGCACTCGTTGTCGGATTCTCGACGATGTCGGACATGTGACACAACGCTTCCAGAGCGATCGCATTGTTCCGAAACGATTTTCCCAGTTGGCACGAAGGTTGCGGCCCTATGCGCAAAAGCACTGCGATGCCGCACCGACTGGAAGAACTCATCAATGATCACGCTTTTCGAACATGTGGGCGCCGCTACCGACACTGAGCGTTCCCGAGCCGACGGAAGCCTCTATCCCTTCTTTCTGAAGGCTGTCCGGACATGAACGCATTTGATGTCCGTCCAACGCTTGATGCTCCCGACGACGATCCCTATGTCTGGCTTGAAGATGTAGAGGGCGAGCGGGCACTTGCCTGGGCCGCCGGCCAATCGGCAAGGACTCTGAAGCACTTCGGTGGAACGCAGTTCGAGCGCGACCGCGCGGCTCTGACAGCCATTTTCGACAATCGCGACAATCTTCCCCTGATCGCGCGCCGTAGTCAGTACCTCTACAATTACTGGCGAGATGACGGTAATCCACGCGGACTGTGGCGCCGGACCACCCTTGCCGCCTACATGAAGGCGGATCCCCAATGGGAGCTACTGCTCGATCTGGATGCTCTCGCGGCTAGCGACGGAGAGGACTGGATCTGGGACGGCGCGTCCATCGAGCCGGAGAGACGGGAAAGAGCCGTTCTGCGCCTGTCGCGCGGCGGCAGCGACGCGGTCGTGCATCGCGAATTCGACCTGATTTCTCTGAGCTTTGTCGCCGACGGCTTCAACCTCCCCGAGGCCAAAGGCTACGTTAATTGGCTGGACCCTGACACGCTTCTGCTTTCCAGTGCGCTTGGTAATGGCATGGCCACCCGCTCCGGCTATGCGCGCACAGTTCGACTGTGGAAGCGTGACGCGGATCCCCTCACCACGCCGGCAATCTTCGAGGCCGGGTTCGAAAGCTTCCAAGTGTCTGGTCATTCGGACCGCACCGGCCGCAGCGAGCGCCTTTGGTTCATCGAGCAGCCGGCCTTCTTCGAGAAGATCAGCTGGATCGGCGATAGGAGCGGGCCGAGGAGGCAGATCGATCTTCCTCGCGACGCGTCGTGGCGGGTCTTCGGCGACTGGCTGGCGGTAAGGCCGCGCAAGCCCTGGACGGTGGGAGGCACCACCCATCCCGCCGACGCGCTGATCGTCATCTCGCTTTCCACTTTCCTCGCCGGCGGACGCCGTTTTGAGACCCTGTTTCAACCAGGGGAAAGGCGCTCCATGCAGTCATTCTTCTGGAATGACGGGAAGCTCATTATCTCTTACCTCGTCAATCTCGCACCGCGTTTCGAGATGTTCACTCCCGGCCACCAGGAATGGACGCGCCGAGTCCTGAACACCCTGCCCGCCGAAGGTACTGTCGACGTCTGGTCATTCGATGCGGCAGTTCACGAGACCAATGGAGAGGTCCTGATCTGTGCTCAGGATCCGATCACGCCGCCGCAGCTCTTGCTGTTCGATCTGAATGCCGCGCCGTCTCTCAGCGCTTCAGCAATCCTGAAGCGCAGCCCGGAGAATTTCGATGCATCCGGACTGGTGGTCACGCGCCACGAGGCAGTCTCTATCGATCATGAGCTGATCCCCTATACGCAGGTTGGTCCGGCGAACGGGAACGGAGATGCTCCGATTCACCTTTCCGCTTATGGCGGGTTCGGCGTATCATTCCTGCCCTACTACAACTCCCCGCTGGGCAAGCTGTGGCTCGAGCGCGGTGGCACGTGTGTCGAGGCGAACATCCGCGGCGGCGGCGAGTTCGGCACCCGCTGGCACGAAGCCGGGCGCAGGGAGGGCAAGCGTCTCGCCCACGACGATTTCGCCGCCGTTGCCTCCGACCTCGTGCGAAGGGGCATCACCCTGCCGAGGCGGATTGCCGCCGAGGGTGGCTCAAATGGCGGCCTGCTGATCGCAAACATGCTGACCCGCTATCCTGAGCATTTCGGGGCTCTGTTCTGCACAGCACCGCTTATCGACATGCGTCGCTACACCAAGCTCTTGGCGGGCGCGAGCTGGATCGACGAATATGGCGATCCGGACAAGGTTCACGATTGGGCTTTCCTGAAGGAAATCTCCGCCTATCACGCCGCAGCGCCGGGACAGCCCTATCCGCCTATCCTGATCGCCACCACGAAACGCGACGACCGCGTCCATCCGGGCCATGCGCGCAAGATGGCCGCAAAACTGCAGGCTCTTGGCTATCCCGCTTACTTCTACGAGGCCAGCGCAGGCGGGCACGGCTGCGGCGAGGACAATCGGGAGCAAGCCGCATTCATCAGTCTAGGCACCAATTTTCTCCGCAGCGCAATCGGCTTCAACGATCACCCTCCGGAGACGGCGGAACGCGTTGCAACGCAAGAGGGGCATTTGAGGTCCATCAACAATTCATTCGAGCAGGAGACGAAATAGTGCAGTGCATCCTTTCTGAACATCAAGGAGTGAATCTCATGGCGAGAACGCGAATGGGCGTAGCGCGGGCAACAGCAGCGGCGGTGGCCCTGATCATGGTGGGACAGCAGGCCGTCGCCGCGGAGCCTGCGCAAGCAGAGACCGTCCTGGCGGAGACGGGAGCCTCGGTCACCGAAGCGCCAATCCCTTGGCAGGTCCGCCTGCGGGCGTTGGGCGTCGTTACGAAAGATCTGGGCTACGTTGATACGCTTCCCGGCTCCGGTCTTTCGTATTCGGACACGGTGACGCCGGAACTCGATATCTCGTATTTCTTCACCGACAACATCGCCGCCGAACTCATACTCGGTACCACTTATGCCAACATCGCGGGCCAAGGGACGATCGGAGGGTTGGGCAACATCGGCAAAGTTTGGCTGCTGCCGCCGACACTCACGTTGCAGTACCATTTTACCGATCTCGGCGCGTTCAAGCCTTATGTCGGCGCCGGCGTGAACTACACGATCTTCTACAACCAGGACACTGGCAGCGCTGATGCTCTCAAGGTGAAGAACACGTTCGGCACGGCGCTGCAGGTCGGATTCGACTACATGGTGGACCAGCACTGGGGCCTCAACTTCGACGTGAAGAAGCTTTTCCTGAAGCCGGACTTCGACGTCACGGTGACCGGCGCGAAGCTGACGGGGAAGGCGGAGCTCGATCCCTGGCTGATAGGCGCAGGTGTCACCTACCGCTTTTGAATATCAGAGTGAAGTCTGCTTCCCGACTGCCGGTTTAAATGAAGGGCGCCTCGCGCGCCCTTTTTTACGGTCGACACTGCAGCGCAAGACCTCATGAAGCTATTGTCGGGCGGGGTTCTCTTCCGGCGGACCAAGAAGATGCACTGGCCAACCGGCCTTGCGCCTGAGGTGGAGTGCTTAGAAGCGCTTTGGATCGGGACGGGCTTTGGTATTGTGGGTGGAATGCTTCAGCC
>NZ_RZPI01000142.1:0-9653 GCF_003998715.1 Mesorhizobium sp. M7A.F.Ca.CA.002.15.2.1 | reverse complement strand
GCCTACGCGCATTACATCAAGGCGCGCTTCGGCGAGCGCTATGAGCGCATTTTTGGGCCGCTGCCCGATTTTTCCGGCATGCCGTTGAATGCCAGCCCACTTGGAAACGATGCCGAGAAAGCAGCCTGGAATGCCATGAGCAGCGCGCAGCGCGACGCCATCAACGGTGTCTTCGTCAATATCGGCAAGGCGATTGCCGCCTTCGAACGCTCGATCGCGCCCACGCCAGCGCGCTTCGACCGCTTTGCGCTGGACCTCGCCACCGGTGCCGAGCCGAAGGGCGATGCTGTCTTTTCCAAACAAGAAATCCTTGGGCTTAAACTGTTCATCGGCAAGGCCAATTGCGTGACCTGTCACAACGGCCCGCGCTTCACCGACAACAGCTTTCACAACACCGGCGTGCCGCCTGTTGCGGGCCTGCCGCCGGATCGCGGCCGCATCGATGCCGTGCACCAAGTCGAGGCCGACCCGTTCAACTGCCTTGGCGCCTATCGGGACGGCGAGGTTGCCGCCTGCGGCGAACTGCGCTTCATGGTCAAGAATGCGCCACAACTCATCCGCGCCTACAAGACGCCGTCTCTGCGCGGTGCGGCAACGCGACCGCCCTATATGCATGCCGGGCAGTTTTCGTCGCTCGACGAGGTCGTGGCGCACTATGCGAAGGCCGCGCCCAGCGTCGAAGGGGTATCAGAGGTTCACCCGTTGGAGCTTTCAGACCGAGAACGCGCTGCTCTGGTGGCGTTCTTGAAGACGCTTTCGGAGTGATCTACCGATCCTTCACGGTCTCCATCGCCACAAAGGTCGAGGTCTGGGCGACATGGGGCAGGGCCGAGATGCGCTCGCCGAGGACGCGGCGGTAGGCGGCGATGTCCCTGGTGCGGACTTTCAGCAGATAATCGAAGCTCGATGCCATCATGTGGCACTGTTCGATCTCCGGCACAGCCTGTACGGACCGGTTGAAGGCGTCGAGCGCGGCGGATCTGGTGTCGGACAATTTCACCTGGACGAATGCGACATGGCCTTCGCCCATGCGCTCGCGGTCGACGATCGCCTGGTAGCCTCTGATATAGCCGTCCTTCTCAAGCCGCTTCACCCGCGCCTGCACCGGCGTCTTCGACAGGCCGACCTTTGCGGCTAGTTCTGACATGGAAAGCCGGCCATCGCTTGCAAGTGCGGCCAGGATATTCCGATCTATGCGGTCCAATTGGTCTTCTGTCATCGAAATCGCAGTCCAAATGTCAATTATATGCCGCTAGGATAGATCGAATGACCTGCAATGTCGATTTCTTTGGACCGGCCGAAATTTTGCACTTGTGCTAGCTTGCGCCATTCGGTCCGGTGACCGCCGGCCCGATCCCCTTTGCTCGATCCACGGGACCGCCATGCCAGCGCTCGATGCCATCCGCCAGCAGATCCGCGCCAACTACCTGCCCGACGAAGACGAGGCCGTGAAGCGGCTTGCCGAGGCGACGGGGCTCTCCGGGAAAGACCGCAAGGCGATCTCGGCTCGCGCCGCCGATCTGGTGCGCGCGGTGCGCGGCTCGTCGGATCCAAGGCTGATGGAAGTCTTCCTCTCCGCGTACGGTCTCTCCACCAAGGAAGGCGTGGCGCTGATGTGCCTGGCCGAGGCACTGCTGCGCGTGCCCGATACCGAGACGATGGACGACCTCATCGCCGACAAGATCGCGCCGCACGATTGGTCGGCGCATTCGGGCGGTTCGAGCTCCATCTTCGTCAACGCCTCGACCTGGGCGCTGATGCTGACCGGCCGCGTCCTCGACGAAGGCGAGGGCGGCATCGAGGGCACGCTGCGTTCTATGGTGCGGCGGCTGGGCGAGCCGGTCATCCGCAAGGCGGTGGCCGCCGCCATGCGCGAGATGGGCGAGCAGTTCGTGCTCGGCCGCACCATCACTGAAGCCGTCAAGCGCGGCCGGCCGATGACCCAGAAGGGTTATCTCTATTCTTTCGACATGCTGGGCGAGGCGGCCCGCACCGAGGCCGACGCCTTGCGCTATCACAAGGCCTATGCTGACGCGATTTCGTCGCTCGATTCCGGCTCCAACGGTCCTGACATCAGGCAGAACCACGGCATCTCGGTCAAGCTTTCGGCGCTGCATCCGCGTTACGAGGTGGCGCAGAAGGACGAGATGCTGCCTGTGATGGCCGAGCGGCTTTTGTCGCTGGCGCTGGCCGCGCGCCATTCGCGCATGGGTCTCAACATCGATGCCGAGGAGGCCGACCGCCTCGATCTATCGCTCGACGTCATCGAGCGGGTGCTGGCCGAGCCGGAACTTGCCGGCTGGAACGGGTTTGGCGTGGTGGTGCAGGCGTATGGGCCACGCGCGGCCTTCGCCATCGACTGGCTCTATGCGCTGGCCAAGAAATACGACCGCAACATCATGGTTCGGCTGGTCAAGGGCGCCTATTGGGACACCGAGATCAAGCGGGGGCAGACGTTGGGACTCACCGGCTATCCCGTCTTCACCCGCAAGGCCAACACCGACGTCTCCTACATGGCTTGCGCCAAGAAGCTGCTTGGCATGACCGACCGCATCTACCCGCAGTACGCCACCCACAATGCCCACACCGTCGCCGCCATCCTGTCGATGGCTGATAATAACCGCGATTCCTTCGAGTTCCAGCGCCTGCACGGCATGGGCGAGGCGCTGCACGAGACGGTGCGACGGTCCGAAGGCACGCGCTGCCGTATCTATGCACCGGTCGGAGCGCATTCCGATCTGCTGGCCTATCTGGTGCGCCGGCTGCTGGAGAACGGCGCCAACTCCTCCTTCGTGCACCAGCTGACCGATGAGGATGTCGAGCCGGAGGACATTGCGCGCGATCCGCTCGAGACGGTCGAAAGCCAGGGTCCGGCAGCCAATCCGGCGATTGCCCGGCCTTCCCAGATTTTTGGAGCCGGGCGTCGCAATTCGAAAGGATTCGACATCACCGACACGGTGACGCTGGCGGCGATCGACAAGGCCAGGGCGGCCTTCGCCGGGCCGGATCGCTGGCATGCCAAGCCGATTACGCGGGCCGCCGGCTATGGCAAGCAGCGTCCGATCGTCAACCCGGCAAAGCCTTCCGAAGTGGTCGGCACGGTCAGCGAAGCAGCTGCCAAGCAAGTCGCGACCGCCGTGCGCTTCGCGGTGGAAGCGCAACCGGCCTGGGCGAAGCGTCCCGTCGCCGAGCGCGCCGCCATCCTCAACCGGGCCGCCGATCTCTATGAGGCCAATGCCGTCGAGTTCTTTGCACTCGCCACCCGCGAGGCCGGCAAATCGCTGGCCGACGGCGTCGCCGAGGTGCGCGAAGCGGTCGACTTCCTGCGCTACTACGCCACCGAGGCGGCCAATGCCGAGGTGGGCACGCAAGCGCGCGGCGCCATCGTCTGCATTTCGCCGTGGAATTTCCCGCTCGCCATCTTCACCGGCCAGATCGCGGCAGCGCTCGTTACCGGCAATTCGGTGATCGCCAAGCCGGCCGAGCAGACGCCGCTGATCGCCTTCCGCGCCGTCGAACTGCTGCGCGAGGCCGGCGTGCCGGAAGACGTCATCCAGTTGCTCCCTGGCGACGGCCCATCGGTCGGCGGGCCGCTCACCGCCGATCCGCGCATCGCTGGCGTCTGCTTCACAGGTTCGACCGAGGTTGCCAAGCTGATCGAGAAGCAGCTGGCCGGGACGGCCGCGCCCGACGCCATGCTGATCGCCGAGACCGGCGGCCTCAACGCCATGATCGTCGATTCCACCGCGCTGCCCGAACAGGCGGTGCGCGATATCCTCGCCTCCGCCTTCCAGAGTGCCGGCCAGCGCTGCTCGGCGCTGCGCGTACTCTACGTGCAGAAGGACGTCGAGAAGAAGATGCTGGAGATGCTGAAGGGCGCCATGGAGGCGCTCAACGTCGGCGATCCCTGGCGGATTTCGACCGATGTCGGCCCGGTTATCGACGACGAGGCGCAAAGCTCGATCCGCGAGTATTGCACGAAGATGGGCCTGCAGGGCAGGCTGATCGCCAAGCTCGAGGCGCCCAGGGAAGGTCGCTTCGTCGCGCCGCATGTCTTCCGGGTCAAGGGTATCGAGGACATGGAGCGCGAGGTGTTCGGGCCGGTGCTGCATGTCGCCAGTTTCGACGCCGACCAGATCGACGCCGTCATCGCCGCCATCAACCGCAAGGGTTATGGCCTGACCTTCGGCCTGCACACCCGCATCGAGGGCCGCGTGCAGCATTTCGTCGATGGCATCCATGCCGGCAACATCTATGTCAACCGCAACCAGATCGGCGCCGTCGTCGGTTCGCAGCCGTTTGGCGGCGAGGGGCTTTCCGGCACCGGGCCGAAGGCCGGCGGTCCGCACTATCTCCGCCGCTTCCGCAAGGGGCCGGAGGCCGGCACCCATGTGCAGGATGGCCACAAGGTCACGGCGACCGAGCTTGCCGACAATCTGCCTGATCCCACACTTGGCGGCTGGTCGACGCGTCCGGACCGGATCGCCATTCTGAGGAAGCATCTGCGCGGCAAGGGTGCTGCGGCCATTGGTGCGGCCGCCGGCATCGATTTCGGCCAGGTCGACCTGCCCGGGCCGACCGGCGAAGCCAACACGCTCTCGCTGTCGCCACGTGGACGGGTGCTGTGCCTTGGTCCCGATGGTGATACGCTGCTGGCGCAGACGATCCAGGCGCTCGCCGCCGGCAACGCCGTGCTGGCCGTTGCACCGGGTGCACCGGCGGCCCTTTCCGCTCTGACCGGCAAGGGCCTCCCACTGGCCGTCATCGACGGGCGGCCTGATCCGGTCGAGGCACGCTCGCTGCGCGTCGATATCGTTGCTTTTTCCGGCACGCCAGAGGCCGCGCGCATCGTGCGCAGGGTTATCGCTGATCGCTCAGGCCCGATCGTGCCGCTGGTCAGCGAAGTGTTGAACCCGGCGGCTTATGCACATGAGCGGGCCGTCTGCGTCGACACCACCGCCGCGGGCGGCAATGCGACCTTGCTGGCCGGAGCCTGACTCCGGCCGGTCGATAGAGCCATTCACCGTTTCGTGGAAACGGTGAATGGCTCTATCTCTTTCGGTTTATGCATGTCGTTGTCCCAAAACCGGGACCACTTTTGAGCGACATGCATTACGCGCCTTCGACGACCGAAAAACCCTCGAACTGGGGGTGGCCGAGATAGTGGACCTTCGTCGTGCCGACATTCCTGTGGGCAGCGCGGAAATTCTCGGACTTGGTCCAGGCGATGAAATCATCGTGGCTCGCCCACACGGTGTGCGATGCAAACAGCGTGTAGCCTTCGGTCTCGTTGACCGGGCCTCGCAGCAGGTGGAATTCGCGGAACCCCTTCATCTCCGCAAGGCTGGAATCGCGGTTCTTCCACACGGCTTCGAAATCGTTCTCCGAGCCGGTCTGCACCTTGAAGCGGTTCATGGCGATGTACATGGTGGTTTCCTCTCACAGGGATGTTGATGATTTGCGGCCGCAGCGTTTTGTTCTGCGCACATTCAAAATGGGCCGATTTCGGTCTCGAACTCCAAACTTGCGCTTGCTGCCTGTGGTGGAATCGAAGGGAAGGGGGCTGCTTTGCGGATAATGCCAAGCGCCGCCTGATCGAAAGCCGCCGACCCTGAGGTCTCCAGGATGCGCAACTTATTTATGTTGCCCTTCCTGCCTATGACGAATTTAACAACCGCATTGTTGCGTGCCGCCAGTTGTAGGGACGGCGGCAGAGTGCGATTGACGCTGCCGAGCTTTCTAAAGACATCGCCGCGGTAGTTATCTTCCGCGGCAGTGCCTGCCTCGTTTTGCCTTTTGCCCTTGCTGGCCGCTTGCGCCGACAGGTCCTGGCCATCCGCCGTGCCGCGCTTCTCATCCGCCGTCTTTGACTGGGCAGCTGCCGGACTGGGCCTCGCGCTGGGGATCGGCGGCTGTTCTGGAACGGCGACAGGCGTCTCGGTGCTCCTGGGCTGAACGGTCGGCTGTGCCGGCGCTTCGGTCTTGGGAGCCACGCTCTGATCATCGGGGCGAGGGGCGCCGGCCACCAGTATGTCCGGGGTGACCGCCTGCGGTTTGACAGGTTCCGGCAAAGGCTTGAGCGGCGGCTTTGCCGCTTCCGCGGCAGGTTGGGAGGCCTCCGTTGGCTGCGACGGCTTGGGCGGCGTTGCCGGCTGTGGTTTGGCCGGTTGCGGGCTGGGCACCAGTGCAACGTTTATTGCCGTCGGGTCCTTGTCCAGCGCGCTGCCGACCACGTTGGTGCCCGACTGATCACTGCCTTCCGGCTGCTCGGCATTCTGGGAACTCGAAATCCCCGAAGGCGAGATCAGAAAAGCCGCCGCCACGGCGGCATGGAGCGCGCAGGAGACGACGATCGCCGCCGTCCATTTGCGGTTCCAGGCCGACGGCCGCGGCAGCGCGAGCGGCTCGGTTGGCTCTATCGCCCGCTCGGCGCCGGCTTCGGGAAGGGGGCTGATATCCTGCATGTCTCGCCGCGAGACCTGCAGCGACAAGAGCAGAATTGTCAAATCAAGATCGTTCGCTCGCAGCGGCAGTCGGCAGTGGCCGGCAGCTGGCCACACCGTTTTGTTTTGCAGGAATGCGGGATGCAGTCCCACCTCAGACGCCGAAGGCGATACCGGTCTTGGTGTCCGTCTTCAGCTTGCGCATGCAGGCGTTCGGTTCGACGCCGGTACCGGTGCATTCGGTCGCGCTGTTGATCAGCACGCGGCTGACTTTCGAGCACTCGGTGCCGGCCAGATCGAAACGCGTCACCTTGGTCTTGCCGGCCGGCAATTCCTTGAAATCGAGCACGGTCAGCCGGTCGACGACGCCTGCCTCGTTGAACAAGGCGATCTCGAAGGCAGCCTTGGACAGGTCGGCGCCGAGATTGTTGTTGACCACGAACCTCAGGCGGCAACCCTTGTCGGAAGGTTGCGCGCCATTGAGTTCCAGGGTGAGCGTGGGGGCCGGCGCGGACTCTTGCGCCCACGCCGAAACCATCGCAAGCGACATCGCCAGCATCGAGGTCAGCAGACGAAGGGGTGTCGTCAAGCTCGTCATGGCAATCAGCCTCCAAACCGCATCGTTGCCGCCAGCTTCAGCGTTATGCCGGGCTCGTAGGCCGCGAAAACCGGCTGCGGCGGCTGGCCAGCCGTGGTCAGGTTAAGCGGGTTGGCGTATTTGACATCGAACAGATTGTCGGCGCGGAAATCAATCTTCAAATTGTCCGTCGCCTGGTAGCTGGCAAAGGCATTGACCAGCGTGTAGTCCTCGGCGATCGGATTGCCCTTGGGCTTGCCATTGTATTGCACTTCGCCGCCGACGGTCAGCTTGTCCTCGAGGAAGCGCAAGCCGAGCTGCGCGGTGACCTGGGATGATGGGATCGTGGCGAGATCCGCTTCCACACCCTTGTAGGAAATGGTGTGACCATTGGTGATTGAAGCCGAGAGGCCGGCATAGCCCCATCCGGCATCATAGACGCCCTCCAGTTCGAAGCCGTCGATCTTGGCCTTGGCAAAATTCTGGTACTGGAAGCATATCGGGATACCGGGTCCGCTCGGGCAACCGGCTGTCGGGTCAAACCGCGACAGGGTAACGCCATCGATGTAATCTTCGACATCATTGTTGAAATACGCTGCCTTGATGCGCAGCGCATCGCCGGCTTCGAGGATGTCGTTCTGCTTGTAGTTGACGCCGAATTCGACGGTCTTTCCAGTCTCCGGCCGCAGATTGGGATTGGGCAGGAACGGAAAGCTGACGCCTGCCGGATGATTGCCGCTGATCAGCGTCTCGGCGATCGATGGCGAGCGATAGCCCTCGGCATAGGTGCCATAAAACTGAAGGCCGGCAAGGCCTGCGGATTCGAACGGGGAGACGCCGACGGTGATGCGCGGCGATACCCTGTCGCCGGAAATGTCGTGGGTGTCATCTTTGAGACTGTAGTTGTCGTAACGCAGCCCGGCGATGACTTCGAGCCACTCCCAGGTGAGCTTGTCCTGGACATAGGCGCCCGAAACGTTGCGCTTGCCCGAAGGCGTGTAGAAACTGTCGCCACCAGCCGCGCCGCCGGTCTCGACGTTATCGCCGACCCAGTCGCCGCCATAGGTCAGCTCGTGCGCGATCCCACTCGTCTCGAACCGGGACGTGTTCCAGATGTCGATGCCGGTGGTGCCGACGTCGAATGTCGACTGCGATCCCGCCGGCAAGACAACGGGAAGGCCGGTGACCGGATCAAAGCGGTTTTGCGGGACAAGGCTGGTCAGATCGAGGTTGGTCTTGTTGTAGGAGGTGTTGATGTGGAGATCGAGCCAGCTCTTGTCCTCATCCGTGATGTTGTAGCGCGCCGTGAAGGTGTTCGACTTCAGGTCGACGTCATTGACCGGCGCACCGCCGCTGATCTCGTTCCAGCCATCGCTTGAGCCGACCCAGCCGAGCTTCAGTTCGCTGTTGTCGGTCGGGCGTATGCTGGTCTTGAGCAGTCCGCTCAGCACGTCGAAGCCGGTGCCCTTGACGGTGTCGCCGCCGCCATCCTTGTAGTCGTCATAGTCGCGGTAGACGATGTTGCCCAGCACGTCCCAATTCTCGTTAATGCGGTAGGCGCCGGATGCACTTGTGGTCCAGCCCTTGCCGTTGCTCTCATAGCGTCCCGTGACGGAACCGGCCCATGTCTCGTCAGGCTTGAGGAAATCCTCGGCATCCTTGGTGTCGAAGAAGACGACGCCGCCGATGGCGCCCGAGCCGTAGGTGTTGGCTACAGGACCACGGATAACATCCACGGATTTGACGAGTTCGGGGTCGATGTAGAAGGTCGACTGCGTGCCGTGGTCGGAGCGCTGGAAATTCTGTCGTGCGCCGTCGACGATGACTGCGACGCGACCGAAATCCTGCAGGCCGCGGATGTTGATGCTGGTGCTGACGCGCCTGGCGTCGGCCTGCGCCGCGACACCGGGCACGCCGAGCAGCATCTCATTGGGCGTCGTCGCCATGCGGCGGTCGAGCTGTTCCTGGCCGATATGGCTGGCCGATGCCAGCGATTCGATCGCCGTCTCGCCGGTGCGGCTGATGACGAGGATCTTGTCGAGCAGCGTTGCTCCCGCTGGTGCTGCCTTTTCCTCTTCAGCCTTCTTCGTTTGATCTGTCGTCTGCGCCGCCTGCTGGGCGTTGGCCAGTTGCGCCGATAAGGCAATCGCCGCCACGCTTGCCAGCAATGCCGCCGCGCCGTTCGCCGCCGACCGGCCGCGCCATTCCCAAGTCACAAACCCCATGCCCCAACTCCAAAGTCCAGGTTTCATGCTGGCTGGCCCGGGGCTGGCTGGCATTTTTGATCGTCGCCGACGTCTTAAATGTTGACTCATTTAATCCGGTATTGCACTGACTAGTAAACATGATTATTCAAGTCAAGAAATGAATCGGATTACGCAACGCCTAGCCAGACGCCCGGCACAGGAAAGGGATCCATCCAGATGAACACCCACAATCCCAACGATTTTCGCTATCGCGTCCGCCGTCCCGACGATGCCTCCCCCCATTTCGACCGGGTTCCGCTGGCGGTACGAACCCTTTCCAGCAACACCCTGTTCCAGGGCGAGCACGAGATAGGCATCGAGCATCACGGTGCACTCTACCGGCTGAAAATCACCCGCCAGGGCAAGCTCATTCTCAACAAGTAAGAC
>NZ_RZPI01000141.1:0-9689 GCF_003998715.1 Mesorhizobium sp. M7A.F.Ca.CA.002.15.2.1 | reverse complement strand
CGGCAAGGTCAACTTGTCCTCGATTTCGAGCCGGAAGCGGTTGCCCGGCAGCCTGACGCAGCGCGCCGGATAGACGTCGCAATCGTAGTGGCGGGCAAGGGTGGCCAGCACGCGATTGCTCTGGCAGGGACGGCCGAAGAATGTCGTCTCCAGTCCATTGGAGAATTTCTGGTCGACAAGGATGCCGATGTTGCCGCCGTTCTCCAGAACCCCGGCCAGGGCGAATGACGCGCCCGCCATGGATGGCAGCAACGAGCCCATGGTCGAGCGGCGCGTCGAGAGGATGTAGTCGGCGAGATAGGGATTGTTAGGCGGGCGAAACAGCGCAGTGATGTTCATGCCGAAAGTCGCGGCCGCCACCGGCAGCAATTCGAAATTGCCGAGATGACCGGTGAAGACGATGTGCGGCTTCTCTTCGCTGGCTATTTCGACGAAGTGGTCAGCTCCCTTGACCTCGACGCGGCCGGGCTCGCTGGCTGCGGGGTCGTAGTCGAAGAGGGCGTCGAGAAAGATGTATTCGGCGGCAAGGCGAGCCATGTTGCCCCACATGTCGGAGGCGATCGCCTGGATTTCGGCTTCGCTCTTTTCCGGATAGGCCTTGCGCAGATTGTCGACGGCGACCTGATGGCGTCCCACCCGGGGGCCGACCAGGCGTGCGACGCGGTCGGCGAAATTCAGCGCACTGTCGGCCGGCAGCAGGCGCAGGACCGAGATGATCATCATCGCTGCCCGCGCCACCAGCCAGTAATTGAGCTGGCGCAGTTGCCTGCCGTAACGAAATTTGAGGTCCCGGCGGAACTTCTTGAATACAGAGGTCAAGGCTCTAGCCGACGCGCAGGATGATCTTGCCGAAAACGTCGCGGCCTTCCATGCGCTTCAGCGCGGCGTCGATACCGTCGAAGCCGACTTCGGTGTCGATGACGGGTGCGACCTGTCCCGCCGCCATTTTCTGCATGGCGTTGGCCATGTTTTCCATGCGGCAGCCAAAGGAGCCAAGCAGTTTCAATTGCTGCTGGAACAGCTGCATCAAATTGATCTGCGTCGACACGCCGGAGGTCGAACCGCAGGTCACCAGGCGGCCGCCACGCTTCAGGCACAGCATCGAGGCGGCGAATGTGTCGGCGCCGACATGTTCAAAGACGACGTCGACGCCCTTCTTCTTGGTCAGCTTGCGCACGACGCCCTCGAAACGGTCGTCGCGGTAGTTGATGACATGGTCGGCGCCGAGCGCCTTGGCCTTGTCGATCTTGTCGTTGGAGCCGACCGTAGTGATGATCGTGCAACCCATCCGCTTGGCCAACTGGATGGCCGCCGAGCCGATGCCGGATCCGCCGGCATGGATAAGGATGGTTTCGCCGGGTTGAAGCCTGGCGTTGTCGAACAGCATGTGCTCGACGGTGCCGAAGGTGACGGGCGCCACCGCCGCCCCGATGTCGGTCACGCCGGGCGGGGCAGGGACCAGCAGGCGGGCCGGCAGGTTGATCTTCTCCTGCGCGAAACCGTCGAGATGGAAACCGTGCACGCCCGAAATGTTCGCAGAGGTTGTCGCGGCCTTCGCGGCAGGCTCGGCAGAGGCCGCAGGTGCGCGCGCCATAGATCGACACCAATTGTCCGGGCAGCAGGCTGGAAACGCCGGGGCCAACCGCCTCGACCTCGCCGGAGGCCTCCGCGCCGACGACCAGCGGCAGCTTGCGCTTGGCGAAGGCCATGCCGCGCCAGCCCCAGACGTCGATATGGTTCAGCGCTACTGCCTTGATGCGCAGCGTGACTTCGCCGAGTGCCGGCGGTGGAGGAGGCGGCAGGTCCACCGTCTCAAGACGGCGGTCCTCTATAAGTTGCAATGCGCGCATGGGGCCTGTCGGTTCAGTCTGGCTGAAAAAGGTCGCTTAGACCGGTTCCCGCGCCATGACAAGGCAAGTGTTCTGGCCGCCGAAGCCGAAGGAGCTCGACAGAACGGTGCGGACCTCGGCGTTGCGCTTCTTGTTCGGCACCACGTCGAGCACGATCGCGGGGTCGGGATTGTCATAGTTGATGGTCGGCGGAATGACGCTTTCGCGCATCGTCATCAGCGAGAAAGCCGCCTCGACAGCGCCCGCCGCCGACAGCGTGTGACCGATCATCGATTTGTTCGACGAGACCGGCATAGAGCCGATCCGCTCGCCGAACACCGTCGACAGCGCCAGATGCTCCATCTTGTCGTTTTCGGGCGTCGAGGTGCCGTGGGCATTGACGTAGTCGATCTCGTCTTCACCCAGTCCGGCATCGACGAGGGCGGCGCGGACCGCGGCGATGGCCGGTGAAGCGTCCGGTTTGGAGCGGGTGCGGTGGAAGTCGTCGGCCTTCTCGCCGCAACCGCCCAGGACGCCGAGAATAGTCGCGCCGCGAGCCAATGCCGTCTCAAGCGATTCCAACACCAGCGCCCCGGATCCCTCGGCCAACACGAAGCCGTCGCGATCCCTGGAGAAGGGTTTCGACGCCTTTTCGGGGATGTCGTTGTGCGTGGAGAGCGCCGAAAGCAATGAGAAACGGATCAATGCCTCGGCGGTCGCGGAACCGTCCGCGCCGATCGACAGCGCACGGTCGCATTCGCCGCGTCGGATCGCCTCGACACCGAGCTGAATCGCGGTGGCGCCTGAAGCGCAAGCCGTCGACAGCGTGATCGGCAGACCACGCGTGCCAAGGCGATCGGCAAGGCGGCCGGCGATCGAACCGAACTGGGTGGTCTCGAAAATATCCAGCTCTTTCAAGCTACGCGCGACCCGAAGCAGTCTTTCGGCGGCGGTGTCATCCTTGTCCTTGTCAGAATTGTAGAGCGAGAAGCGCTCGGCCCAGTCGAGTTCGACTGGCGGCGATGCGAGGAAGAGCGGTCCGCCGAAATCGCTGGAATCAAGACCGGCTTCGCTCACCGCTTCTAAGCCCGCAAGCTCGGCTAGCTCATAGGTGAGTGGGCTGGCGCCTTTCGAGCTCGACGGCAGGAAATCGACCATGCCGGAGATGCGGGTGTTCAATTGATCGATGGGAAAGCGGGTGATCGGGTGAATGCCCGACTTGCCGGAGGTCAGTGCCGCCCAATTGTCTGATTTGCCGACGCCAAGCGAGGTCACCACGCCGATGCCGGTGACGGCGACGATCGGCCTGCCCATGTGATCTCTGAGATGGGCCATCCGGGAGCCCTCTTATCGTTGCAGCATGGGTCGTGGAGCCGCGTTACGCGGCATTGACCAGCGCCATGCCCTCGAATTGGTGATAGCCGATCGCCGTTGCAAGGACGGATTGGGGAACGCCTTCGAACGGCGTCTCGGCTGCGGCATCAAAAACAGGATAGGCGGCCTTGCGGTCGACAGCGAGTGCCGCCAGTGCCACAGCGAAAGGAAACTGTGCTTCCTTCATGTGCCCGGTCAGCGTCGAGAAGCCACGCGCGGCGATCGCCGGATTGGCATCGAGCGCTGCCTTCTCGGCTGTTGTCGCCGCATGCGCCCCCGATGCGCCCGACAGGGTCAGCAATTTGCCGTTCGGCAATGCAGCCTGCTTGAGCAGTGCGGCGATCTCGGCGTCGAGTTCTCCCCGTGGCCGCCGGGCGCGGCCGGAGACGACCGGTCCAAGTTCTGCATAGATCTTGCGGCCGCGGCTCATCGCGTGTTCGCGCTGCTCCAGCACCAGGAAGGCGCCGCCGGAGCCGGTCACGACGCCACCGCCCTCAGTGCCCTGTCTTTGCCAAACCGGCTTCCATGGGCCGCGATGCAGATAGCCGGCGAGTTCATAGCCGAGCAGCATATCGGGATGTTCGGTCTGGAAGGCACCGCCGACCAGGATATGCGTCGACTGACCCGAGCGGATGCGTGCGGCGGCCGTTTCAACCGCGGCGACACCGGCACCTTCCTCGCCCATGAAGGTTCTGGACGAACCGGTGACCTTGTGGACGATGGAGATGTTGCCGGCGAGCAGGTTGGACAATTGGGCCAGAAACAGTGTCGGGCGCAATTCGGTGGTCAATTTCTCGTTGAGCAGTACATCGCGGTCATTGCGGCTTTCCGAAGCGGCGAGAATGGCGGCATCGACCGCCTCGTCGCGCTCGCCACCGCCCGCCGCCACAACCATGTCCATGGTCGCGCAGAGTTCGTCATTGCCCTTGATGCCGGCGTCGTCCAGTGCAAGGCCGGCAGCATAGGTGCCGAGCCTCTGCCAGGTTTCCATCTGGCGCTGATCGCCACGCTTGGCGATCTGCAGGTTCCAGTCGATCTCAGGCAGCGGATGGACAGTATAGGGTGCAAAGCGCGTCGCTTCGAGCACCGGCTGCGGGCCCGGTTGCGCGAGCTTCTGCCAGTGGGCGTCAGGACCTTCCCCCAGCGAGGAGACAAGGCCGATACCTGATATGACGACGTCGCGGGGGCTGCTCATGTGCGGCTTTGTGGGTCAGGCGGCAGAGCGCGTCAAGATCGTGCGCTCAACTGACGTCAGGCGGTCTTGGCGGCGACCAGCGCGTCGATCTTGGCGCACAGGTTCTTCATGACGAAGTAATCGTCGGTCGAAGCCTTGCCGTCATTGACCTCCTGGGTCCACTTTTCCAGCGGCACCTTGATGCCGAATTCCTTGTCGATGGCAAAGACGATGTCGAGAAAATCGAGGCTGTCTATGCCGAGATCGTCAATCGTGTGGCTCTCGGGCGTGATGGTGTCGATATCGATCTCGCTGGTGTCGGCAATGATCTTGGCGACTTTGTCGAACGTGGTGGACAAGGGCTTTTCCTTCGGTTGCGGGCGGAATCTGTCCGCATCTTGTTTGGGCGCTGTCTAATCGGTTTTTTCCGGCAGGAAAAGGCCTGATACGCCGGGCGCAGATGGGTAGGTTTCCTTCGAAACGCAAGAAGGGCCGCCGGTTTACCCGGCGGCCCTTCTGTTGACGCAACGTCAGCCTTATTTCGATGCGTGTCGTTTTTCCAAAAGCGGAACACTTTTGGCGACATGCATCAGCTGTCGCGAAGCTTGACCAGATCGTTCAGCAGCCCGCCCGTTCCGTTGTGGACGGTCAGCCGCTCGACCTTGCCGGCGATGGTTTCCAGCGCCTCGAGCTCCTTCAGCCGCAGCATCACCGGGTTTTCCGCCATCACCCTGGCCGTGTTGAGGAGGGAACGGGTCGCGTTCGTCTCCTCGCGGCGACGGATGATGTTGGCCTCGGCCTGCTTTTCGGCCGACACCACCTGGTTGAGGATCTCGCGCATCTCGCCCGGCAGGATGACATCCTTGAGCGCGATATCGCTGACCTCCACGCCGATCTCGGCCATGTCGGCGCGGACCTTGGCTGCCGCTTCCTCATCGATCGTCACCTTCTTTTCGAGGATCTGATCGAGTGTCAGCGCGCCAAGCGTCTTGCGGAAGGCATATTGCAGGGCGCGGTAGAGGGCTTCGGAGAAGTCCTTCACCATGCTGACCGCCTTGACCGGATCGACGACCCGGTATTCGGCTGCGATGTTGACGCGGATCGTCACGCGATCCTTGGTCAGCACTTCCTGCCCGGCAACGTCGAGCGACTGGCGCTTGAGGTCGACGACCTTGATCTGCACCATGCGTCCGACGTTCCAGAAGCCATGCACGCCCGCCGTCAGCGTCCTGACCAGGACACCGTCGATGAACAGCAGTCCGGCCTGACCATCGACGACCGGATGGACGGACATCAATTCCGCCTTCCGGGCCTGGCCGAGCCGGCGCATGATCGCCGCATCGATGGCGAGATCGACTGACGTGTCGATCAGCGTCACCTTCCACGGGCCGGCATCCGTCCACAGCACGAGCTTGCGGTCCGGTGCCAGCACGGCGTGCAGATTGCCGTCACGCTCGATGACGGCGACATCCGTGCGCCCGGTGCGAACGACGGTGAAATGACGCGCGGCCACATCCGGAAGCTTGTCGAACAACGCCTTCTCGTATGCCGAAACGAATTCCGGGTTCTTCAGATCGTGCCGAGACACTTCGAGGCTGCCGCGCCGGTTGGCGAGCCAGTGCTCGCCCGGCAGCAGGACAGCCTTGATCTCCCCCTTGTGGAGGGCGAGGGCACGTTCGTTTTCCTTTACGAGGACGCGCTCGCGTCCAAGAACCTTGTCGAGAATGGTCATTGTCTTACTCCTGTCGGGCATGGCCCCATGCGAGGCGTCACGTCATGCGTCGATCTTCCCTTCGTTTCTCGTTTCACGTCGTCTCTTGCGTCGTAGCCCGGGCACGAATGATCCGGGGACTGGTGGCATCGAGCCGTGGCGGGCCTTCGGGAGCGGATCGCGGGGCAGCGAAGCGGGCGCAGGAGGCCTTAGCCTCCCTTGCCGGCGACACCGCGCCTTGATCGTCACCGCGGGCCTGGCCGCGAGCCGATGGCGAAAGACGCTTGAGATGATCCGCGCCCGAAGGCTTGGGTCACCCGTCCAGTCTTTCGCATTCCAGTCCCCGGACCGTTTTTCGGATGGCTTTTCAAGGCCAATGGAGAAGGAATCGAACCTTCGACAGTCAGATTAACAATCTGATGCTCTAACCAAACTGAGCTATCCGTGGTGCAGATGAAGGGACTCGAACCCACAACCTCCGGATTATGTCCGGCGCTCTCCCAGTTGAGCTACATCCGCGATCCCAATCCCCAAAGCGGCGCCGTATACAGGGCGGCAATGCCGCCTGCACGGGCGGAGACGAAAGCTCCAACCGTTGTGCTCGCTTCGGTTCTCGTGACCGGGAGCGCGCCTATAGCCCCTGCGACGGGTTGTCGCAAGCGGCATTGTCACGGCGAATTTGCGGCTTCTTTCAACGGTGGCATTTCAGCAACACCGCTTTCGGCGTCAGCGATCGCGCAGCACGCTCAGAAGGTGACGCGGCCGAGCACGCGCAGGCCATCGCCTTGCGGCTCGACGACGACGGCCTCACCTTCGCGCGGTGAGATGCCGGTCAGTGCCACGATGTCTTCCAGATGGGTGACCATGACCAGATTGTCGGAGCCGGAATAGACGCGGATTTCCTTCAGGATCGCAGCGATCTGCGCGGCCTTCTGCGTCTCGTCGCCTTTCAGGAGATCGAGCGGTGCAAAGAGTTCCGGGTCGGTCTCGAAGGCGATGCGGGCGGTGTCGAGGCAGCGGCAATAGCGGCTGGACAGCACGCGCTCGATCGGTGCCGCCCGAGCGGCAAACAGAGCGCCGATCTTGCTCGCCTGCTGCTTGCCGCGCGCCGACAGGTTCATCTGGGTGGCGCAGCTGTCGATGTCGAAATTGGCCGGATCGGTGGTGCCGGTGACCATGGCATGGCGCAGCAGCACGACGTGTCCGCCGTCGCGCAGCAGCGCCCAGCCTGCATCCGTGGCGTGCGCCACGCTGGGAACAACAAGCAGGAACAACGCCAAGGCAAATCGAATCATCCGCTATCCTTCTGCGGTTCCCGGCAAGGGGTTCCGGTGGCAGGACATATAGGGACGGTAAAGCCGGCCGAAAGACAAGGCGCGGTCGGCGGGAAGCGTAGACCTACTTCTTCGCCATCTGCTTCTTCACCAGATCGACCTTCTGGTCGGTGAGAGGGATGGCTGGTGTAGCCGGCTTCGCTAAAGCGCTGCTTGGCGTTCTCGAAGAATCCGATCGCCTTTTGATATTCGGCCTTGCCGCCGCCATAGCTGGCCCGATTCCAGCTGACATCCCCGAGATTGTTCTGCGCGAAGGCCATTGCATCGGAAGGCTTCCCTGGTGAATACCTTCAGCGTCGCCGTGAATGCGGCCTCGATCGGTGACGCTGCGCGCGTCGCTTTTCGTCTCGGCAACTGCAAGCGCGGTCGCGGCAAGACAAAGCAGTGCGGCGACGAAAGCCGTCAGCCATGCCCGCTGCAAAAGACTGAGGTTCGAGAGTCGGACAAAGGCCATTTGTCGTTCGTGTCCGCCCTGATGATCCAAGCCCTCTATAACGCTGCCAGCCGACGATGATCAAATTCAGGCGCGATTGCGTCGCGGTCCTGGCTCGCCTATCACGGGGAACCCGCCCCTCACGGTAAAAATGTCTCCGCTCACCGAAACCGTTCTTTTCGTCTTCAGCCTTGTCGCGCTCGGCTACCTCGCCGGGCTCACCGGCTATCTGAAGCCGGCGAGCGGCGAGGGGATTTCGGAATTTGCCATCAACGTGGCGATGCCGCTGCTGCTGTTCCAGACGATGGTGAAGTCCGACTTCCATGGCGTGGCGCCTTGGCCGCTGTGGGGCGCTTACTTCACGGCGGTTGCAATGACATGGGCTGCCGGCCATCTGGTGACGACGCGGATCTTCGGGCGGGACGCACGCGCAGGCATCGTCGGTGGAGTGTCGTCGTCCTTCTCGAATGTGGTGCTGCTGGGCATTCCCTTCGTTCTCGGCGTATTCGGGTCGAGGGGATTCGAAGTGCTGTCGCTGCTCGTTTCCGTGCATCTGCCGACCATGATGATGGCTTCGATCATCATGTTCGAGATATTTGGCCGCGGTGGCAGTGAGCCCGTACACCTGCTGCGCATCGTCCAGAGCTTTCTGAGAAGACTGTTCACCAATCCCCTGATCATCGGTATCCTGGCCGGGCTGGCCTGGCGCCTAACCGGCGCGCCGCTGCCGAACCTTGCCACGCGGCTGGTCGATACGCTGGCTGGCACTGCCGGGCCAGTGGCGCTGTTCGCCATGGGGCTCAGCCTGCGCCGTTTCGGCATATCGGGCAATGTCCGGCCGGCGTTGGCGCTTTCGGTGCTGAAGCTGTTCCTGATGCCGGCGCTGGTGCTGGTCTTCGTCTGGTTGCTCGGCATGCCGCCCTTGACGGCCAAGGTGGCGGTGATGGTGGCCGCGATGCCATCCGGCGTCAATTCCTATCTGATCGCGGTGCAGTTCAACACCGGCCAGGCGCTGGCGTCGAACCAGATGACCCTCGCCACGGCCTGCGCCGCCGTCACCACCGCGTTCTGGCTGACTGTTGTCTTGTACGTTTTCGGGTAAGGCATCGGTGTAAGCACGTCAGCCTGCTCTCGTCTCGCTCTGGCCCAAGCCCTATATGCCATCTTGCGATTGCTTGCGTGCCTTGCCCTCGGTAAAGAGCAGTGGCTCCGGCGTGCCGGCCTCAGTCCATGGCGCACGCGCACCGAAGATTTCACAGACCCGCCCGTCAGGGCGCCGAACGGAGGATAGCATGCTTCAGAAAACCAGCCATTTCATGCGGCAGGCCAATCTCATCAATGGCGAATGGGTGCAGGCCGACAGCGGCCAGACGGTCGACGTCAACAACCCTGCCACCGGTCTCAAGATCGGCACCGTGCCGAAGTCGGGCAAGGCCGAGACCCGCCGCGCCATCGAAGCCGCCGCGGAAGCTTTCAAGACCTGGCGCAAGACGACCGCGCTCGAGCGCTCGAAGCTGCTGCGCAAGCTGCACGACGCGATGATGGACAATCAGGACGTACTGGCCGAACTGCTGACCATCGAGCAGGGCAAGTCGCTGTTCGAATCGAAGGGGGAGATCGGCTCGGCCGCGTCCTACATATTGTGGTTCGCCGAGGAAGGTCGCCGCACCTATGGCGACGTCGTGCCCTCGCCATGGGCGGACCGCCGCATCCTGGTGACCAAGGAGCCGGTTGGCGTCATCGCCGCCATCACGCCGTGGAATTTTCCGTCCTCGATGCTGGCCCGCAAGCTCGGCCCGGCGCTCGCCGCCGGCTGCACCGCCGTGGTCAAGCC
>NZ_RZPI01000140.1:0-9704 GCF_003998715.1 Mesorhizobium sp. M7A.F.Ca.CA.002.15.2.1 | reverse complement strand
GGCTTCGAGGCCCCTCGCCAAGACCTTCAGCAGGCCATCGTCGCCACGCGCGAGCGCCATGACGACCAGCGGAATTACCGCGAGCAGGCTGAGACTGGGGCGCAGCGCAAGCAATCGCGGCCGGCGCTTGATCTCGCCTGCAAGCACCAGATGGGTGATCCGGTGCCGCCGTAGCAATGGGACCAGCGAGCCTATACCTTCCAGAGCGAGGCTTTCGTGATCGTATCGGGAGAGCTCCGCGATGCGGTCGACCTCGCCTTCCATCAGGATGACGAAGGGCGGATAGCCTTGTTCAGCCGAACCGGCCGCGACTTCGACCGGCAGACTGCCGCCGCCGGCAATGATGCCGACCCTGGAGCCCGGCGGAAGATCAAGACGCGCTGCCGCTGTCTCAGTCTTCGTCATCGACATCGTCGCCATCGCCGCCCTTGAGCGACGGCACAGCATAGTGCCGCTTGCCGCGACTGGTGATGAAATCGATGATCTTCATGGCGGTCGGCGACGACGCGAACTCCGCCTTGGCGAACTCGATGTTCTCGCCAACGGTGCGGGAACGATCGAAGATCATCCTGTAAGCCTTGCGCAGCACAAGGATTTCGGACCTTGGCAGGCCGGAGCGCTTGAGGCCGATGATGTTGAGGCCGCGTAGGCTGGCGCGGTTGCCGACCGCTATGGCAAAGGGGATGACATCGCCGACGATCGCGGAGCAGCCGCCGAGAAAGGCGTTGTCGCCGATGCGGACAAACTGATGCACTGCGGTCAGTCCGCCGATATAGACATTGTTGCCGACCTCGCAGTGGCCGCCCAGCGTTGCGCCATTGGCGAACGTCGCATTGTTGCCGACGACGCAATCATGGGCGATATGGGCGTAGGCAAGGAAATTGCCATTGTCGCCGACCGTCGTCTCGCCGCGGCTGGAATCGGTGCCGAGATGCATGGTCACGCCTTCGCGGATCGTGCAGTTCCTGCCGATGACCAAGGTGGTTCGGCCGCCCTTGTGCTTGGTGTTCTGCGGCGGTGCGCCCAATGTCGCCATCGGATAGACCTTGGTCGAGGCGCCGATCGACGTCGCGCCCATCACCGAGACATGACTGACCAGTTCGACGTCGTCGCCGATCACCACATCGGCAGCGACATGGCAGAACGGCCCGATGCGCACACCTTGGCCGATTTGGGCGCCTTCCTCGACAATGGAGGAAGCATGAATGGATGTCTTGATTTTCATAAGCACTCGATCGTCAGTCGCTGGTGACCATCATGGCTGAAATCTCGGCCTCGGCCGCCTTGGCGCCGTCGACCATGGCTTCACAAGCGAATTTGAGCAGGTTGCCGCGTTTCTTGATTTTCTTGACATAGATCTTCAACTGGTCGCCGGGAACCACCGGTTTGCGGAATTTGGCGTTGTCGATGGTCAGGAAATAGACCAGCGACGGCTTTTCGGTACCCAGGCTGCGGATACAGATGGCGCCGGCCGTCTGCGCCATCGCCTCGACGATGAGCACACCCGGCATGACCGGCTGCTCAGGGAAATGGCCCTGAAAATGCGGCTCGTTTATGGTCACGTTCTTGATGCCAACAGCGGATTCGTCGCCATCGATGTCGACGATACGATCGATCATCAGGAACGGATAGCGGTGCGGCAGGAGCTTCATCAGCCCCATAATGTCGACCGCCTCCAGCGTCGTCGACGCGATCATGTCAGCCATTGCCTCCCTCGCCCTGTTTGCGGGTCCTGGCGAGCTTGCGCAGCATGGCTATCTCCCGCATGGCTTCCGCCATTGGCTGTGCCGGATAGCCGCCCCAGATCTCGCCTGCAGGGACATTGCTCATAAATCCACTTCTGGCGGCAAGCTTGGCCCCTGTCCCAATGGTCAGGTGATCCGCAAGCCCGACGCCGCCGCCCATGGTGACATTGTCACCTACGACCACAGAACCCGAAATACCCGAAAGCCCGGCTATTATGCAATTGCGGCCGATGCGGACGTTATGGGCGATCTGCACGAGATTGTCGATCTTGGTGCCCTGGCCGATGATCGTATCGGACATGGCGCCGCGATCGACGGTGGTGTTGGAGCCGATCTCGACGTCGTCCTGGATAACGACACGGCCGATCTGCGGCACGCGCTCAGGACCCTTGGCCCCGCCGACGAAGCCAAAACCATCCTGGCCTATCCTGGCGCCGCCATGAATGATGACGCGATTGCCGATCAAGGCATACTGGATGCTGGCGCCCGGACCGACATAGCCGTCGCGGCCGATCTGGCAGGATTGTCCGATGACCGCATTTGGGGCGATGACGGTGCCGCTGCCGATCGAAGCACCTGGCCCGACAACCGCGCCGGCCTCGATGACGGCACCGGCTTCGACATGGGCGGTCGCATCGACGTGAGCGTGCGGCGAGACGCCGGTTTCGCTGGTCATTGGCCCTGGTGTCGCCGCCCTCGGAAACAGCAGACGCCCGATCAGCGCGAAGGCCTGTTGTGGACGCGGATGAATGAGAACGGCAACGCTTGCCGGCGCCTTGCCGGCAAATTCCGCCGGGCACAGCACCGCGGCAGCCCGCAGCGACGGCATCAGCGCGGAATTACGCTTGCCGTCGACAAAGACGAGCGCGTTCTCGCCGCCCTCGCTGGCCGGCGCGAGTGCTTCGATCAAAATATTGGAGTGGCCGGAATCGACAAGCACCGAGCCGGTCAGATTCGCGACTTCGCCCGCCGTATACCGGCGTGATGGCGCGAAGAACACCGGATCGGTCATTCCAGAAGCTATATCCAGCTAGGTCGGAACATTTCTCCCGGACCCTGAAGACCCGGGAGCATCGTTGGCCGCCGATCAGAAGCGGGTCGATATGCCGAAGTTGAATTCCTGCACGTCGTCGCGCGCTTCCTTCTTGACCGGGATCGCATAGTCGATACGAATCGGACCGAACGGCGACGCCCACATCAGACCAACGCCGACAGAGGCACGCAGCTGCATGTCCGTTGACTCCTGAGCAACGCTCGTAACCTTGCTGCCATAGAGAGTCGCCGCGTCAGCAAACACAGCTCCGCGAAGGCCGAAGCTTTCCGGAACGACTGGCAGCGGGAACTGGGCTTCAGCAGAAGCATTGAAGTAGGTCGTACCGCCGAGATGGTCACCCGTGAGAGGATCCACAGGCCCGATACCGCCATAGGCGAAGCCACGGATCATGCGGTCCGTGCTCTGGAACTGATCGAAGATACGCAGGCCGTCACTGCCATAACCCTCGACATGGCCGGCGCCGCCCGAAATAAGGCCGACAAGATCAAGCGACTCGGACAACGTCTGATAGACGCTGCCGCGTCCCGTGATCTTCACGAACTTGGCATCGCCGCCAAGACCGGCCACTTCGACGGTTGTGTTGGCATAGATACCCTCATGCGGGTTCTTCATGTCGTCGATGGTGTTGTAGACCAGCCCGAGACTGACCGACGACTTGATCCAAGGGCTCTGATCGATGCCATCAAGGATTGCAGTTGAGATATTGCAAGGGCTGCCAGGAATATAAACCCCATCGGTCAAGCAACCATCGTCAACTTTATATTTTTCCTGCGATATGTTGTACGCCAACTGGGTCGTGATGCTGTCGGTGATCGGCAGGCCGAAACGGATCGTCGCGCCCGTGGTATCGCTGTCATAGTTGTTGTTGTATTCCCGCGTCGACTTATAGATGTCGAAACCGGCGGCGATGCGCCGTCCGAGGAAATAAGGCTCGGTGAAGGACAGGCTGTAGTCGCGTGAATTCTTGCCGCCGCCCGCAGACAGCTTGATGAACTGACCGCGACCGAGGAAGTTGCGCTCGGTCACCGAGCCTTCGACCGACGGACCGGCCGTGTCGCCACCGGTCGAATAACCAGCGCCCACCGAGAACTCACCGGTCGATTTCTCAACCACGTCGACCACCAGAACGACCTGGTCGGGCTGCGAGCCAGGCACGGTCGAGATGTCGACTTTCTCAAAGTAGTTCAAGTTTTCCAGGCGCTTCTTCGCGCGCTGGATGAGCACCTGGTTGAAGGCGTCGCCTTCGCTGACGTCGAACTCCCGGCGAATGACATAGTCACGCGTGCGATCGTTGCCGCGGATCTCGATGCGCTCGATATAGGCCTTGGTGCCCTGGTCGATCGTGTAGACGACCGAAATGGTGTGGTTCTCGAAATTGCGGTCGCCGCGCGGCGTGACCTGCGCGAAGGCATAGCCGGAACCGGCCACCTTCTCGGTCAGCGCGATGATGGAATCCTCGACGTTCTTGGCGTTGTAGACGTCACCCTTGTGCGTCTCGATCACCGATTCCAGCGACTTGCCGTCGACTTCAGGGATCGTGCTCTCGACGCTGACATCGCCGAACGTGTAGCGGTCGCCTTCCTGGACGGTGATGGTGACCGTGTACTTGTTCGTCGCGCT
Source organism: Mesorhizobium sp. M7A.F.Ca.CA.002.15.2.1 (assembly GCF_003998715.1). NCBI lineage: Bacteria > Pseudomonadati > Pseudomonadota > Alphaproteobacteria > Hyphomicrobiales > Phyllobacteriaceae > Mesorhizobium > Mesorhizobium sp. M7A.F.Ca.CA.002.15.2.1. The sequence goes on along the minus strand of NZ_RZPI01000140.1, from coordinate 5,285 downwards.
GTCGAGCTCGCCGACGGCGGACACGACCTGGAAGTCGGCATAGCCGTGATTGTAGTAGAAGCGGCGCAGCAGCTCCTGGTCCGCGCGCAGCTTGTCATCGTCGTAGACGTCGTCGCGCAGGATGAAGGAAACCCAGGACGAACGCTTGGTGTTGATGATATCCGACAGGCGGCGGCTGGAATAGGCGCTGTTGCCGACGAAATTGATCGCCGCGATCTGCGTGCGATCGCCTTCGGCAATGTTGAAGACCACATTCACGCGATTGTCGCCAAGCTGCATGACCTGCGTGGTCACGGTCACGTCGTCGCGACCAATGCGCCTGTAGGCAGCCTTGACCGACTCCACGTCGGCATCGAGCGTCGCCTGCGAGAACGTTCCGCGTGGCTTCAGCTGCACCGCCGCCGCGAGCGCATTGTCCTTGAGTTTCTTGTTGTTCTGGAACAGCACCTGGTTGACAACCTGATACTCGGCAACCTTGACCACCAGCGTCGAGCCGACCTGGTTGATCTGCACATCCGAAAACAGGCCGGTGCCAAACAGTGCCTTGACCGCACCGTCGATATCGGAACTGGAGAAAGCCTTGCCCGGCTTGATGGTGATGTAATTGCGGATGGTCTCAGCGTCGATACGCTGGTTGCCGCTTACTTCGACTCTGCTGACGACAGCGGCTTCAGCCGCCGATGTGGCAACGAACTGCACTGCGAGCGCGCCTGGCACGACCATGGCCGCGGACAGGGTCACCGCGGACGCGGCGCTTAGAAACTTGGATGCTGCCTTCATCGGGCTTAATAACCTTTTCTCGTAGTCCCCACGGCGAGAAAACCGGACGTGCGGTAATTTCCCCTACCGTATTAACCGGATTTTCCCTACACGCAAGGCTTCTGGTTAATTTGTATTTACTTAACCCTGCGGCGTGGCTTTCGCGTCACTCATATCCCCTTGCATGGTAAACGGCGTCTCAACATCGTCCATGCAGAAGCCAAATTTCTTCATGATTTCAGCACCCAAACAGATCGTTCCAAAAAACGAACCCCATGAAGCACAGCACCAGAAGCAACCCGGCCCGATAGGCCATTTCCATCATCCGTTCCGACACCGGACGGCGAATGACAGCCTCCACCCCGTAGAACAAGAGGTGACCGCCGTCGAGAGGGGGAATCGGCAAAAGGTTCAGAATTCCGATGCCAACGGATAGCAGTGCAACCAGTTGCACGAGCCATTCGAATCCCAGTTTCGCAGCCCTGCCCGCCATGTCGGCGATCTTCACCGGACCGCCCAACTGACATTTGTCTTCGCGCCCGACAACAAAGCGCTGCAGGAACTGGCCGGTGCGCTGGATGACGTGACCGGTTTCCTCGACCGCCGCCGCGACAGCTCCAACAGGCGTGTAGGTGATGAGCCGTGGCTGGCCGAGTTCCTTGTTGTTGACGACACCGATTACAGCGACCTTGACCTTGTTGCCGAGCGCGTCTTCCTGTTCCATCAGCCGCGGTGCCGCGGTCACAGTGACCTCCCGGCCGTCGCGCAGCATGACGAAAGTGATTGCGTCGTCCGCACGGCCCGAGACCAGGCGTTGGACGTCGCCAAAGGTTTCGACCTTGTTGCCGTCGACGCTGACGAATCGGTCGCCGGGAAGGATGCCGGCCTTCGCCGCCGGGCTGTCGGCGGTCACCTCGGCCACCATGGGCTCGGCGACATAACGGCCATAGGCGGTGAACAGCACGGAAAAGACGACGATCGTCAGCAGGAAATTGAACAGCGGCCCGGCCACCACCGTTGCCGCGCGCTTCCAGATCGGCTGCGTGTGGAAGGCGACCTTGCGCTCTTCCTCGGTCAGCGTTTCAATTTCTTCCGACGTGGGCTGGCTCGATGTGGCGTTCATGTCGCCGACGAATTTGACATAGCCGCCAAGCGGTATCGCACACAGTTTCCAGCGCGTGCCGTGGCTGTCGTTGAAGCCGAAGAGTTCCGGGCCGAAGCCGATCGAGAAGGCCCTGACGCCGATGCCGCACCAGCGCCCGACAAGGTAATGGCCCATTTCGTGGACGAACACGACCACGGTCAGCACGAAGAGGAATGGCACCAGCGTGCCGAGGACAAAGCCTTGTGTGCTGAAAAGCGCGTGAAGAATCTCGTTCAAGACAAACCCTCAAATTCTTCCACGGCGCAGACTGCGCCGTGACTGTGACACCAATCCGGGCGAATCCAAGGCGCATCGCGCAAAGGACCTGAAATGACACCACTCAAACGGGAAACAGACCCTGCGCCGGATGATCGGCGTTCGCCGAAATCCAGCCGATGACGTATAGGGCGAATGCGGCTGCGACAAGCCCATCGACACGATCCATGACGCCGCCATGGCCCGGGATGAGCGCGCCTGAGTCCTTGCGGCCATGGCGGCGCTTGACCCAGGATTCAAACAGGTCGCCTGCCTGCGAGACAATCGACAGCACGAGCGCCACCAGGCCGAGCAATGCCAGATTGCCGACACCGGCAGCTACGGCGAGGACCAGCCCGGCGACGACGCCGCCGAGCGCACCGCCGAGCGCGCCGCTGCGCGTCTTGCCGGGCGAGATAGAGGGCGCCAGTTTCGGCCCCCCAACGGCACGGCCAACGAAATAGGCAAGGATATCGGTGGCCCAGACGACCGCAAACAGGAACAGGATGGCAATGAGGCCCGAACGATCGCCATCGCGCAGCAAGGCGAGCGACAGGCCTGAAACCGCGGCATAGGCGAGGCCGCTCGCATCCCATTGTCCGGTCTTGCGAAGCGAGGCGGCTATCGCCGTTGCGGCAACAATGGCCGCCACAAGCGGTAGCAGCCAGGAGGCGGCCAGGCCGCCGATCAAGGCGCCAACGAAGACGACCAGCAATGCTTCCGGCAGGAAACCCAGGCCCGTGACCCCGGTCGGGCGCGACATGCGGGTCCATTCATAGAAGATCGCCGCCGATATCACGGCGCACAGCAGCCGGAACGGCAGACCGCCGATCCAGGTCAGACCGAGAGTGATGATGGCGAGCACGATCGCCGAAACGACACGCAGCTGGAGATTGCTCATCCCGCGGCCGGTCGCGAAGCGACGTCCTGGCCTCCAAGTCCGCCGAAACGGCGTTCGCGGCCAGCAAACTCACGCAAGGCCTCGGCAAGGTGTTCGCGGCTGAAGTCGGGCCAGTAGCAAGGCAGGAAGACAAGCTCGCTATAGGCGGCCTGCCACAGGAGGAAATTCGACAGCCGAAGCTCGCCGCTGGTGCGAATGACCAGTTCCGGGTCGGGAATGCCTTGCGTATCAAGCGCAACGGCAAAGCTTTCGGCAGATATCGCCTCGGCGTCGAGTTCGCCACGCGCCACGGCCAAAGCGAGCTTTTGCGCCGTGCGAACGATCTCGTCGCGTCCGCCATAGTTGAAGGCGATCACCAGCGTCAGAGATTCATTTGCGGCAGTCAGCGTTTCGGCCTCGTCGAGCAGTCCCCTGATATCGGGCTGCAGCCCTGCCCGGTCGCCGATGATTCTAACCCGCACACCGCTCTGGTGCAGTTCGGCAAGGTCACGGCGGATGAACATTTTCAGAAGGCCCATCAGGTCGCTGACCTCGGATTTCGGCCGCGACCAGTTCTCCGACGAGAAAGCGTAGACGGTCAGGTAGGAGATGCCGAGTCCGGGTGCTGCGCGCACCGTCTTGCGCAGCGCCTCGACGCCGGCACGATGGCCCGCAAGACGAGGCAAGCCGCGCGCCTTGGCCCAGCGTCCGTTTCCGTCCATGATGATCGCGACATGCGCGGGCGTTGCCATGTTCTCGCTTTCGGGTCAGCCGGAGGCCAAGACCCTAAACCTGCATGATTTCAGCTTCCTTATCGGAAAGCAGGTGGTCGATGGTGCTGATCGTCTCGTCGGTAAGTTTCTGAACCTGGTCCGAGCGCTTGCGCTGATCGTCCTCGCTGATGTCGCCGTCCTTCTCCGCCTTCTTCAGGAAGTCCATGCCGTCGCGGCGCACATGGCGCGCGGCGACCCGGGCGTTCTCGGCGTAGGTGTGCGAGATCTTGACCAGTTCCTTGCGTCGCTGTTCGTTGAGTTCGGGAAGCGGAATCCTGAGGTTGGTGCCGTCCACGATCGGGTTGAAACCCAGATTGGATTCGCGGATCGCGCGGTCGACCGCGCCGACCATCGACTTGTCCCATACCGATACCGAGATCATGCGCGGCTCCGGCACCGAGACGTTGGCGACCTGGTTGATCGGCATGGTGGTGCCATAGGCCTGCACCTGGATCGCATCAAGCAGATTGCTGGAGGCGCGACCGGTCCGCAGCGAAGCCAGATCATGCTTGAACGCGGCGATGGCCCCATCCATGCGCCGCTTGAGATCGTCGTACTCACCACTCATCTTTATCTCCTCGACCCGTCTAATGCGGGCTCACTGCTCCGTCTTCGAATCGGACCTTCGAAAACCGGTTTCCCTTCGAGCCTGGCCGCCGATCAATCGTCCGCGACGACCGTGCAGCGGCCGCCGCCCCTCAGAATATCGCCGAAACCACCTTTTTCGTGGATCGAATAGACGATTATCGGAATGTTGTTTTCGCGCGCAAGTGCAATCGCTGCAGTATCCATGATGGAAAGGCCGCGATTTATGACTTCGCCATGGCTGATGCGCTCGAAACGCGTCGCATTCGGGTCCTTCTTCGGGTCCGCCGAGTAGACGCCGTCGACCTGAGTGCCCTTGAACAGTGCGTCGGCGCCGATTTCAGCCGCGCGGAGGGCGGCGGCCGAATCAGTGGTGAAGAACGGATTACCGGTGCCGCCGGCGAAGATCACCACCTTGCCCTGGTTCATGTAGGCAGTCGCCTGGCGCTGCGAAAAGCTCTCGCAAAGTTCGGGCATGGCGATCGCCGAAAGCACCACGGCGTCGACGCCGATCTTGTTCAACGACGTGCGCAGCGCCAGCGAGTTGATCACCGTGGCAAGCATGCCCATGTGGTCGCCGGTGACACGGTCGCCGCCCTTGGAGGCAACGGCCACGCCGCGAAAGATGTTGCCGCCGCCGATGACGACACCGACCTCGATGCCCAATGCACGCGCCTCGGCGATGTCGCCGGCGATGCGATCCACCACTGAAACGTCGATGCCGAAATGCTGCTCGCCCATCAACGCTTCGCCCGACGCTTTCAACAAGACACGTCGGTAGAGGGGCTTCACCGTCATCTGGGCCTCTTCATTTGCATGTGGCGCGTTTCGGTGGCTACCCTCGCGCAGGCGCCGCCTCGAAACAATGGCGTTCCGATACACGAAGGGC
>NZ_RZPI01000013.1:0-23856 GCF_003998715.1 Mesorhizobium sp. M7A.F.Ca.CA.002.15.2.1 | reverse complement strand
GCGAACACAAACATTCCGACGATTATGGTGGCTGAGAAATTGGCCGACACAACCTTGAGAGACGGCAGACGGAGCTAAATCGCTGCCTGCTTTGCTGCTCGGCTAGTCGTCTCGTCGAGACGGCGGATAACGTCGACAAGCGCTTCCTCAGCTCATGTGCTCCTTGGTGCCGCCAGGCAGAACGCCGAACCCGATGTAGATGGCTTTTTTGCGAACGAAGTCTTCGTCCCTGAGCTTGACCGCTCGACCCGGATAGCGTCGAAAAAGACTATGGGATAGGAAAATTTCGAGCGGTCGGTTTCTGCCATTCGGCCATCGTCCGGGACGGCGTGTGTGATGGACGAGCTCAGGTAGCTGGCGATACCTCGCGTCATAGAGCTCTTCGAGATGGCCGATCCTGCCATGAAACCCGGAGGTCGGCGCTGGTCTGGATTGAGCCTGGAAGTCATAAAGCAATTCAGAATTGTAAATCGCTCTTAGTATCTTGGCCGTGATAATGTTAAACTAACCGCGACGGATGTAACAATATATACAACTATATTAACATACAAATCGTTGTTATCTTCACCAGGAAGCGCTAGAGATCAATTGCTAAGACGGAATCACCGCCCAGCCATCGGCTTAGCCTTAGAATGGGACATCATGTCGACTTTCGTTATTATTGGAAGAGACGGCGCGTTGCCCACATCCAAGGAACTGTCGACTTTGAGAGCCGCGGCAAACACTAATCAACTTAAGCGCCCAAAAAGGGGATTGACTATGACCACGCTGCCGAAAATTTCACTTTCGAAATTGAGAGACGATGCAACGCGACGTGACGAGCGCCAGCGCCTGCAAATGGCATGCCAGGAATACGGGTTCTTCTACCTTGTCGAGCACGGCATCCCCGGGGAACAGATCGCGCAAGCCATTGAGGCTTCCCGGCGATTCTTCGCATTGCCACAGTCGGTTAAGGAACGCTACGGGCACGCCTTTCAGGACGTGTACCCCACTGCCGCCCGTGGATACAGTCCTTTACACGGCGAAATGCTACATCCTGAGGCCGGCTTCGATCCAAAGGAGGTATTCGACCTCGGAATTGAGAACGAAGGCGACCGGCGTCCGTTCTCCGGCCGCACGCGCCTTCCGGATGAAGCCTTGGCTCCTGGCTTCGCAAGAAACCTGCTTGCTTTGCAGGCTACCGTGCTCGCCGGGATTGTCCCCCAGATCGGGGATGCGCTGGCGGACCTGATAGGTATGGAAGAGGCATGGTTCCAACGCCATTTCAGCACGCCGACGCTTGGGCAACGCGTGATACGGTATCCAGCTCGCGGCGGCACTTGCGCAAAGCACACGGATCATGGCTTCTTCACGCTGCTGCTGCAAGAGGAACTCCCCCTGCGTTCCTTGCAGGTGTGGTTCCGCGGTCGATGGATGCCGGTGCCGAGCCTGCCCGATAGTCTCGTAGTCAATCTGGGCGACCTCCTTCAGGTCTTGAGCGACGGCCGCTTCAAGAGTACGCCCCACCAGGTCGTGCATAGTGGTCCGACTGATCGAATTTCGCTGCCCTTCTTTATTTATCCCGAGATCGACGCTCGCCTGACTTCGCGACAAGGGCAGCAAGTTAGTGTTGTAGAAATGATGCTGCGCAACGTTGAGTCAATATGGGTGACTGGGAATGGCGCCGGACGCGCGCGCGAACTGCAATGATTGTCTGCTTTTCTAAAGCATGCGCAATTATGGCGCCGACGCGGTGCAGATCTCCGTGGTAAGCTGGAAGAACTCTCGCATCCGCTAGATTGTCCCGCCGTCGCGCGTGTAGCGCGGCGGTCGGAAGCCCGCTTCGGGATGAATGCACCTATGGTGTCAGATTGTTTGCATCGTGTGGTCGCAGGGAAAGATCGCACTAGATCTGCACCGCTGTCGCAAACGTGCTGCGGGAAAACCTGAGGGAACTTGATCCCATGATAACGCTCGCCCAACTCGCGCTTGACGTATCGCGAACCGAGCTCCCGGGAACCAGTTCCAGCGCGACCACGACGCCGTCACAGGCGGAAAGATCTTATAACACCCGGCGGTCGCGTGCTGCACGTCTTGCGGGCCGGTGGCAGTTATCGCAAGCCGTCAACCTTTCAGGCCGAACACCTCGCGCCCTGGAGCCCATTCTCAGCCGGAGCCCGCCCCTCATGGAGATTCGTCTCGCAGGCACTGCCGACCGCGATGCATGGCGGTCCCTTTGGTACGCATATTGCGCCGACCAAGGTCTCAATTCATCAGAACAGGCGACAGATAGGATCTGGCGGCGCATCGAGCGCCCAGACGAACCGATTAACGCGCTGATCGCGGTCTCAGCAACTGGCGTTACCATAGGTTTTGCTACCTTTGTCATTCACCCGTATACTCTTAGCGATCGTCCGGTCTGTTTTCTCGCAGATCTCTATGTCGACGAGTCTTCGCGGCGCCAGGGGATTGGCCAAGCCATGCTCACGAATCTGGCCTCCTACGGTCGCGACCAAGGCTGGCTGAGAATCTATTGGAATACGGACAGATCAAATTATCATGCGCGGGCGCTCTATGACAAGATCGGTAAATTGAGTCCATACCTTACCTACTACTATGACCTGTAGACTTGCTCTGAGGTCGTAACGAAAGCGCATTGACCTGCCCCAGTCTTTTAAACAGTGGCGAGTAGACTAGAGGTGCAGCCATTTATGTTGCGCACATGGGCTTGCAGCGGAATGTATTTTCGGCGCGATGATCCATTGATCAGGCAAGGACCGTGTTCGAGGTAAACTCCGTGCGGTGGTCTGCGACGATCATGCCGGGCTTGCCGCGCTGGGCGATCAGGTCGTCAGTTCGCGAGCAACGCGGCGACCAGAGATCTGTGTCCGGAATCGCGTAAGGCATTCGCGCGTCACGTCGTCGACGAGTTGATCGGCCGCAGGAGAACTGGTCGTACAGCGACCAGCGTGCGTTCGGCTTCGCCTCGACACGGATCGGCCCCGCATGCCGACCGCCGCTCGCCGTCCGCACTTCAACAAGGTAGGCGACATCTCGTCGACCGGCAAGATCTATTCCGGACGTCCGCGCTGTCGTTATGACAAGCCATATTCTAATTTAGATCTCAAAAATCTTCCGGGGAGCAGTGGTCAGTACCTCGACGCCGGAGTCTGTGACACGGAACGTTTCGCTGATGACGTATCCAAAATCCTCCTCGATCCAATTACCTAACATCAGGTGAAAGGTCATGTTTGGTAGCAACTCTGTCATATCGCCATCCTTAAGGCTTGCGGTCGGCTCCAACCAACCAATGCCGTGTGCATAGCCGCAACGCGTCTCCTTTTTGAGGCCCCGCTTCTCGATGCTGCGATTGAAGGCGTTGGCAACATCGCTGCAAGTCGCTCCTGGCCGTATCGCATCAAGAGCGACCTCAAGGCCGGCGACTTGGATCTCATGCACGCGACGTAGACGATCGGAGGGTGAGCCGATCGTGTAAGTGCGCATAAGCCCAGCACAGTAACCATATCGCGCACCGCCGATTTCGAGATTCACCTGCGATCCATAGCGAAAAACGTCCTCGCTCCACGGAATGTGGCACGTTCCCGTTCGCGGTGATGAACACAAACTTATTCCCTCGATCCCGCTTCCTGGCTTACCGTTTGCGCCGCGCACCAACGTTGCCACAATTTCCGCGCACGCGTCTGCTTCACGCACCCCGGGGCGTATTACCTCAGCAGCGCGTCGAATCGCGGCGTCTGAGATTGCCGCCGCCTCCCGCATTACAGCTATCTCGAGATCTGACTTGATGAGCCTTTTCCAAGTGACCGCCTTAGTAGCATCGACGATCGTGGCACCAGGCAGGCGCATCCTAAACTTTTTCGCCGATTGCGATGGAAGGCAGCATAGCTCGATTCCTATGCCTCGACTCGCGAGGCCGACGTCCTCCAAGTAATCGACTACCGCGTCATAGCCATCCTTGTCAGGATTTCCAATATACGCTTCGGGGTATGCGACGATTTTGTCGCGCTCCATAAAACATTGATGAATGGCTGCCGGCGCATCACAGCGGCGCAGAATGAACGTCGGTTCCTCTTCTCGTATCGAAACCACAACGGCCTGAGGAACATAGGCTGATAGCGCGGTGTACCCCGTGAGATAGGTAATGTTATGTTGGTCGGAAACGACGAGCGCGTCGATATCGCACCGACCCATTTCGAACTTCACCGAGCCGAGCCGGCGAAGGTATTCACTTCTAGGGAATGCCTGGGGTCCCTTGGATATATTCATAAGTTTGAACTCCAGCTATGCTTTTGACAACAAGGCGAGCTATTGCGGGTAAGAGTTCTTATGCTGGCGACGGATCACCTCTCAGTTGGGGGGGAGTCGTGGGGCTGCAGATCGCTCCTGTTCGCCCGACGGCGGTGTGATAGACCAAGCGATTAAGTCGACAGCTCGTTGGAGTATCGCTTCGGTCTGAGCAAGGCTGGGTGAAACGGCGACGACATGTCCTATCCAGTCTCGAAAATCGCCTTTCCTGAAGATCGGCGCGTTGGGTTCAACATACAATTTGATTTCAGCGACACCTGGTACCGCGATCGCCTGACTGCCGCCATCGATCCAATCGAGGGTGCCGTCGCAATCAGCAACTAGGAACCGCGCGGCTGCGGTCTGCAAATGCCTTCTGCGCAAATCCCATTCCTCGCCGACGACAAGCTTGATGTGCTCGGTGACCAGATCGACACCGCTCGCCAGTTGGACCAGTTCAGGCTCAAGCGCACCAGCAAGACGCGGATTCACTTCGATTACAACCGGGCCATGATTAGTCAACCGGAGCTCGATGTTCGTTGGCCCCCAATTAAGGCCAAGAGCTTGCAAGCACCTCAGCGAAACATCAACGATACGGTCATGATCGTCTTCCGCAAGCGGGGCCGGGAAGGTCGTTTCACGGAAGACGAAATGCGGTGGGGGGCCGAAATCAACGGCGACAATCCCAATAACCTCATTGCCCATTATCTCCACGCTATAAAAAGGGCCGCGCGCGAATTCCTCAACCAATATCCTCGGCGAAGACGGCCAGATGTGCTTCCCACCCAACAGATAGGTCGTGTGGTCAGCTAACTCATCGGCGTTGCGGCACAATCGGACACCGATGCTACCGCTGCCGATTGCCGGCTTAACAATTACGGGAAAGCCGATCTCCGCGACAGCGCTTTCTACTTCTGCCACATTCAGCGCCATGCGATAAGCGGGTATCGGAACTCCGGCTTCCGCAAGTAGCTGGCGCTGAGAGAATTTGTCACAGCATCGTTCAATCAATTCGGGGTTGGGTCCCGGTAAGTCGAAATGCCGACATAGTTTGCCAACGGTTGCATAGACCGACTCGTCGATGCCCGAGAAGCCCGTGATACCAGCGATGTCATTGGTCTCACGCAGCCTGGAACATTCGCGAATCAAGGTATCAAGATTGGTTGTATCGACACGGATTGCCTCGCTTCTTTCCGCCGCAAGATACTCGTACTGTGTTGGATCAACTGATAGTGTAATTGGATGAAAGCCAAGACGCCGGGCCGCGTGGATGTATCGTATTCCATTACCTCTTGCATGGCCTTCAACCAGGATGAGAGCTTTCCTTGACATTGGCTGTTCTCCACTCTGCGTTTTTGTCGATAGGTCGTTTTGCCATCGTGGACCTCAGACTTAAAGACAACGATCCAAGGCCAAACATTCCGTGAAATTGGTCGCCTCTACCCGCAGCCGCTGGCTGAAGCTGAAGTTGCCTTTGGCGCAGCAAAATCGTCTTCCCAGATCTGGGCAGAACCGATTGGGCTTGATGGCAACTGACCGAATAGTGGCCGAGTGGGATAATGCACTGTATCGCGTACCAGAGTACTGGGGACGAGTACGCCCTTGACCGGGACCCGGCGCCACGAGCTGTCACCGAAAGGCCCTACTAGGGAGTGAGTTTTAGCGCGTTATCGCCGGGAGAGCCCTCGCGAATCGAGAACGTTATCCTTCCATCGTCGTCTATTGCACCCTCGTAGAACATGTGGTCGCAGATAGAATTATCCCGGTGGAAAGTCAGCACTCGCGGCTTGATCTCCACCATCTGATGCTCCTCGATGTATGCGGAGGAGCAAACGATTATTTCGTCCCCGACCTGACAGGTGCGAGCAGCGGCTCCGTTCAGCACGCAGCAACGAGAACCCCGCTCTCCATAAATCACGTAAGTGCTGATTCGAGCGCCCGATGATTTATTCCAGATTTCAACGAATTCCATTGGAAGGATGCCGGCTTCGTCGCAGTGATCTGGATCCAAAGTTATTGAGCCCCGGTAGTTCAAATTCGCGTCGGTCACAGTTATTCCATGAAGCTTGGCGGCAACAAATTTTCTCATCTACATTTCCTCTCGGCGGTGGGACACTGCGTCGACAAGCGATTGCTGTGTCTTGGTTTCAGGATGGATGGATGGACGTTCTGCGATTTGTCGTATTGTGGTTCTTAGGACAAAATTGATTACTCTGGCGTGGCCAGCACGAGACAGTCAGGCGAAGGCTGGTTGTGGTGGGCGGAGGCATTGCCGGCCGGCTGTCCCCCATTGGTAATGCCATCCGATACAGTTCCGACATGTTCCGTTCCTTTAATTAGTTGTGATTTCAGGTGACTGTGCCAATCGGCCCGTTCAACTGGATCGCACACAAAGTTGCAAACCTCGTGCCAAACTGGCTAATCAGGCCGGAAACAGAAATGCGTGATCTCTTTCAGCTATTTAGGTGAGCAGACCACGGATCGGATCAAGAAGGCACGTCGCGGACGCGACAAAATGTTGAGTGTAGGACGGGTTGAGGTGGCGCCCTTCTGCTGGTGGTCGTGCGGCCGATCTGGGCATCGTTGACTTCTGGCGGCGGGGATGTCGAGGACGCTCGGGTATTGGCTGTTCGGATCTTAGACGCGTGCAGCCTCATGCCTCGAATGCGGCCGTTTTACTTGTCCCAGTCGAGGCCTGCCTAAATGTTTGATCTCAGGTTTTGATGGGGCATCCTTATCTTCCGAATCAAAGGATGCACTATGGGCCAGGTTCTTCATGGGAGCGCCACGACGACAGAGGCGGTCCGTCGGGCGCCCGCTGATCAAGGGTTTGTTTTCAGCGATGGGATGGTCGCGGGGCTTACGCTCCTAAGGACGACCTTAAGAGCCCAGCCTCGCTACCGTGCCATGATCGCGCAAGGCGGCCCTCGCCGGAGGCGTACCCGAGGATCGCCCCTGACCAACAAGGAAAAGCCGGATCGACGCGGTCATGTATCCTCTAAGAGTTGTCATGACGCTTACCTCCTTCAGGTTGTGTGCGTCAAGTTCTGCAAAATGGGGCGGCCACGATGCTGGTCATGCGGCTTGGCGTAGAGCGAGCTTCTTGTGCTCGCGCAGATCGTCCATGTTGATGTAGCGGTTGGCCTCCATCCAGTTCTCGTTGGTCTCGCAGCCAGCGCCCTGACGAGGCGCAGGCAGCTTTCATTGGGGAAGATGCGCATGACATTGGTGCGCCGGCGGATTTCCTCATTGTGCCGTTCAAGCATGTTGGTGCTCTTGAGATGCTTGTGATGCTGGCGCGGCAGGCAAAAGAAGGTCAGCGTGCGCTCGATGGTCTCCTCCACCCAACTCGTCAGTCGCGGATAGCGGCCCGACCATTTGGACAGCCATGCGGCGAGATCGGCCTTGGCCTCGGCGAGATCGCGCCGGTCATTAGAGCCAGCGCAAGTCCTGCAGGCAGTCGGCGCCGTGCTTTCTCGGCAGGTGATCGAGCGCGTTCCTGAGGAAGTGGACGTAGCAGCGCTGCCAGGCGGCTTCGGGGATCACCTCGCCGATCGCCGCGACCAGGCCGGCATGATTGGCGGAGACAACCAGCTCGACGCCCTTGGGGCTGCGCGCCTTCAGCGCGACGAGGAAATCCCTCCAGGCCGAGCGGCTTTCGCGATTGGCCATCTCGACGGCCAGGATCTGGCGCCGGCCGTCCCAGTCGATGCCGACAGCGATCAGCACCGCCTGGCTCATGACGACGCCGGCCTCACGCACCTTCTCTTAGCGCGCATCGAGGATGAGGTAAGGAAACGGCTCTTGAAGGGGGCGCCTGGCAAAGGCAGCGAGGCTCTCGTCCAGCCGCTTGTTGATGGCCGAGATCGACGAGGCCGAGAACGCATGGCCGCACAGCTCTTCCGTGATCGCCTTGACCTTGCGGGTCGACACGCCCTGCACATACATCTCCGCAAGCGTCGCCACCAAGGCCCGCTCCGAACGCTGGTAACGCTCGAGAAGCTCGGTCGAGAAGCGGCCGGCCCGGTCCTGCGGAACCCGCAGCTCAAGCTTGCCGACCCGCGTGACAAGGGTGCGGCCGTAATAACCCGAGCGGTAGCCGAGCCGCTCAGGTGTGCGCTCGCTCTTCGAAGCCCCCAGCGCCTCGTCCATCTCGGCCTCGAGTACCTCCTGCATCACCGCACGGATCACTTCGTGAAGTCCGTCCGGGTCCGAAAGCAGAATGTCTTTGATGGCAGCGCTGCCGGTCTTACTTTCAATCTTGGTCATGGTGGCGTTCCTTCGCGGGAATCGGTGACGTGAACAATCACCAGCCTGCCATGACCGCCCTCTCTCAGCGAATTTGCAGAACTGTCAGCACACACCCTCCTTCATCACAAACCCAACCGAACAACTGGGCAGGTGTTCCAAAAAACGCCGAGTTCCAATAAGGACTCAGGTCCTGGTCCGCTATTGTCACCCCTTCCAAGTCGATGTGTTCGTCACAAATCTTGCGCAATTGAGAAAGGTCGCCCGGGCGTACAACTCTGATTTCCACAGTATTCTCCTGCTTCTCGTTCCGGCACACGTCAGGGGATTTGCTTGCGCAGTTGCCTGATGTGGCAGGTGAGCCAGCCCGCATATTGGCCGTCGTATTGTGGGCCGCGACGCTCACATGTGCGCACCCGATGAAGTGTAGATGTGTTTGTTTCAGGCAATGAGGCGCGTCTTGTGAGCACCGCCACGGTGGACCTGAAATCGCCTCACAGACGCTTGCCCACTGAACACGTCCCCGCCATGACCGGGGACGTGTTAAGGCACATTGCCTTCAGCCTCTGCAGAGGTCAGCGGTCTTGCTGCCGTCCGCAGGTTGTCTTTGCCGTAGCCGTATTTGCCGAATACTGCCATCATTTCGCCAGAGCCAACATAGTCCTGCATACGGCATTGAACGCGTCGACCGCAGCCTGCTCGTTGAGCTCGAAGGCGATAGCAGGATAGTTGGCTGGCGCGATGAACGAATCGGCCAGCTCAAGGCTGTGGTCCTTCTTAACAAGTCCAGTCGCTGTAAAGTAGTCGAGGGCACCGGCGGCGGCGCGACAGCCTGTCCGCCGGCGGTCCGGCGACCTGCATGATTTTGTCGTCGGCGATGCCTGACTTTTTCGCGTCCTGGACCGCGGTGTAGCCTGTATCACTGACGAAGGTGAGTCCCTTGTCACGCACATCCTCATAAGAATGCAGCCCTTCCGGGTTGCCCTTAGGCACCAGCAGTGCGCCTCTCTCCGTAGCGATCGGTTCGCTGAACAGCACGTTGCGGCAGCGCTCCGGCTTGATCCACATGCCGGCCGTGATGAAGTCGAAGCGGCTAGCCTGCAGGCCGGGGACAAGTGAGCCCCATTCGGTTACGACCGGCTCGATTCTATTCTCGTGTTTTTGCGCGACGCACGCAAATGCCAGACAATCCGATCCCCAAATTAATTCCCAGCACCGCAGGTTATTTGGTGTCCGCTTTTTCAACGAGACGCTCCATGAGCGTGCTGTAGGCGACAAAACCGGTGTGAGACCAGAAGGTCTTGCGGCCAGGATTGGTCTCCAGCACGTCGAGGAAAATCCTTGATTTGTTGTGGAAACGAGACCGAATAAGCAGCTCAAGGGTCCTGCAGCCAATCTCCGAACGTCGGTGTTGGCAGCTGACGTAGAATTGCCTCAAAAAGACGCGTTGCCCACTCGGCTCCGCATTGTCTGGCTCCAAACGATGAGTGGCGAGGCCCACAATCTCGCCGTTCTGGCTGAAGAGGTCGACCATCCAAATTTCGCGATTCACCAACTGAATAAACCGCTCCTTGAGTTCTGAAACCGTCATCGGGGTTTCGATGCTTCTCGGCCTCGATCAACTCGCGGTTCAACATTGCCAACTTGTCGAAATCTTCGGCGGCAGCTCTGCGAATCTCAATTGTCTCTGAAGCACTGTGATCCTCTCCTGACCCATGCGACCCACGCAGCGGGCTAGGCAATGCGCTCCTACATGTCCGTGGTGGGTAAAGCCCGTCCGCAGCCAAAAATCCTATGATTAGAGTTGTTCTCGATGACCTCCGATACGGATTCTCTCGCCGGGCTTATTTCGATTTGGTCGAGGTCATTGAATCCTGCATCGCCCGACAGCCGCGCCGTCGGTAGGGATCAGCAAGCGTTCAATTTCCAGATGGTGGCTGCGAGAGGCGGATACCAACGTTTCTCGTCTGAACGTAGCCGTCCAGCGCTTCCTGACCCTTCTCCCTGCCGTAGCCGGACTGGTTTATCCCACCGAACGGTGTTTCCACCCCGCCCACATACCACCCATTCACGTACACTTGACCGGCCCAAAGGCGGTCGGCGGTCCAGAGGGCCCGGTCAATATCCCGCGTGAACACGCCCGCTGCCAGACCGTGAACGGTGTCGTTCGCGAGATTGACGGCCATTCCCGGATTATCGAACGTGGTAACGGCAAGAACAGGACCGAATACTTCTTGCTGGAAGAGATTGCTGTCTCGCGCGACATCGGCAAACACCGTGGCCGCCATAAAGTAACCGCTCCGCTCCGAAAGCGCAGTCCCGCCGGTTACGAGTCGCGCGCCCTGCGAGAGGGCCGTCTGGCAGGCCCGCTCAACTCCTTGTCGTTGGTTTCGGGAGATCAACGGGGTGATGTCGCAGTTTTCGCGTCCTGGACCGACCGACAGTCCTTCGACGCAGACCCTCACTCTTTCCACCAGTTTGTCTGCAATAGAACGTTCCACAATAAGACGTGTAAGGTTGTTGCAATTCTGGCCTGCATTCAGAAAGGTCCCGACGCGTACCGCTTCCACAACGCAGTCGAGGTCGGCATCGGAATACACAACTGCAGCCGACTTTCCGCCCAGTTCCATTATGCAGGGCACGATCCGATCCGCTGCCGTCTTGAGCACCGTCCGCCCAGTAGTAATCGAGCCCGTGAAGACGATGTGGCGAACGTCGGGATGTTCGATCAGCGCCTGGCCTGCCGTTTGGCCGTATCCAGTGAGCACGTTGACCGCTCCGGCAGGCAGCCCCGCTGTCTCACAGGCACGCGCAAGTTCAACTCCGGAAAGGGGAGCTAGTTCCGGCGACTTCACCACGACTGAGTTGCCGGTTGCGATGGCGCAGGCCAGCGAGCGGGCCGTCAGTTCAAGTGGACCATTCCACGGAACGATCTGGGCGGACACGCCGAAGGGACTTCTGACTGTGTAGTTGACCAGGTTGGCCCCGCGCGGGATCGAGCGCCCTTCAAGTTTGTCGGCCAAGCCACCATAGTATCGCAGGTATCTGATGGCGGTCTGAACCTCGCCATCGGCAAGTTCCAATGCCTTCCCCGTCTCCGCGCAGTTAATGGCTGCGATCTCGTCGAAACGCGCTTCAAGGGCGTCGGCAACGCGAAACAACATGCGACCGCGATCATACGGATGCATGTCTATCAGCACGCGGTCGCGAAAAACGCGGTGAGCAGCAGTAACGGCAAGCTCGATGTCTTGGGGTCCTGCTTCAGCTACGACAGCAATCGTTTCGGCGCTCGCCGGGTCATCGACCTCGATGCGTGTGCCGGACACAGAATCCCGCCACTCGCCATCGATATAATTTTTGACTACGTCGTTGCTGGCCATCCAGTCCTCTTTCTTATCGCTCGATTTTCTTCGAATTGGCGCAGCGACAGTGGTCGGCGCCGCAGGAAGAACGGCAACCGTGGTATCGGTCCGGCAGTGAAAGCCCTAGTCTGCCGTTCAGCCGCTCCGAGTTCGCCCACTGCCACATGCCACGGAACGGCCTTCCCGTTCCGTGACTGCGAGCGGCCCGATTTTGGACCTGCTAGTGGCCCGGTGCTTTGTCGGCTAGCGAGCCGCGCCTCCACCGTCGAGGGTAGTCGCTACTGCGCCAATGCTGTCGCGAATGATGGACAGACCACGCCGAAGGTCAGCCTCGGCGATGGTGAGGGCAGTCATGAACTTAAGCACCTCACCGTATGAGCCGGCGATCTCGATCACCAAGCCCCGACGAAAAGCCTCCTGGGAGACCAGACCTGGCAAGGAGTGGTGCTTCGGTGAAACGAGTCCGTACATCAGACCGCGGCCTCGCACGCTCAGGCCGAGGGTGGGGAATTCCTCGGTAATCGCGTTGAGTTCTTGGACCAAGATCGCAGACTTGCGAGCGATCTCATCCTCGAACTTGGAGTCGGACCAGTAAGCTTCGAGGGCCGCACGAGCAGTGACGAAAGCATAGTTGTTGCCTCTGAAGGTCCCGGTGTGTGCGCCCGGGGCCCAGACATCAAGTTCAGGCTTGATGAGAATAAGGGCCATTGGGGTTCCGATCGCCGACAAAGATTTGGACAGGGTAACGATGTCCGGCACAATTGCAGCCGCTTCGAAACTGAAGAAACTGCCCGCGCGACCGACCCCGGCCTGGATGTCATCGAGGATCATCAAGATTCCGTGCCGCGACGTTAGCTCGCGCAGCCGTTGCAGCCAAGTAACGCTCGCAGCATTGATGCCGCCTTCACCTTGGATCCCTTCCAGGATCACCGCGGCAGGTTTGTCGAGGCCACTGTTGGGGTCATTGAGAAGCTTTTCGAAGTAATCGATTGTGTCAACTGACGCCCCCAGGTAGCCTTCGTATGGCAACGATGTCACATGGGCGAGGGGAAACCCGGCAGCGGCCCGGTGCTCCTTGTTTCCCATCGCTGCCAATGCTCCAGCGCTTTCCCCATGGAACGAGTTGGTAAACGAGACGATGTTCGATCTCCCGGTCACCTGGCGAGCCAGTTTTAGACTCGCTTCGACCGCGTTCGTACCTGTGGGGCCGGGAAACTGTAATTTGTATGTCAGACCACGAGGCTTGAGAATGTATCGCTCGAAAGCTTCGATGAAGGCTTTCTTGGCCGTCGTGGCAAGGTCCAGCCCATGCACAATTCCGTCGCGCTCGATATAATCCAGCAGCGCCTTCTTGATGACGGGGTTGTTGTGCCCATAATTCAAAACGCCTGCACCGGCGAAAAAGTCGAGATATTCCCGACCGTCTGCAGCGATGAGAGTGGTCCCGACTCCGCGATCGAATAGGGCGGGGAAGGCGCGGACGTAGCTGCGCACCTCAGACTCCAGGCGATTGAAAACCGCGAGACCTGCATCCATTTCAGGTGCGAATTGCTTGCTCATAGGCGAACTCCTCAATCTGAAGCCTGCAAAGCCAGGCCTCTTCTGCTTTATGAAGTGGCGTGTAGGTGCCGTTGTGAGACAATAGCGCGCTACATTGGGCGCCTTGCGCAAATTCTGAGCGGCGGGATGCAGTAATTATGCGAAATTGCCGGCAGGTTGCATAAGGCCGGCGGTTTGTGTGGCTGCGGTGACGATTTTTCCCAACCACCTCAAGACGGCTGCATTTGATGCAGCAACCGGGGCAGGCGAACCTAGCGCTCGATTCCCTATACACAGATGAGACTCTTGGCAGCGTGAGCCAACGAATGGAAGCCGAAGCGCGGAAATAGAGGTCCCCCCTATCATCATCGTCCAGTCGGCTTAGCGTTTAAGTTCCGAGACGTTTCCTCGGCCGAACTGGGCGCAAGGCCTCGGCTTTTGACCGTCGGCTGCCATTGTCAGTTGGGCGATGGTGGACAGCACTCTTCGGCCAATGGCTATAACTGACGTCGAGGACGATAGCCGACTTTGGTCCCATGCCTGGCCTGATCGTTTGGGCTTCCGTCTGCGCGGGGTTGAGGCTACAGTCGAGTGCATATCGCAGTTTTTCTGCGCAAATTGCAGCTATTCCGGAGAATGACCATGGAATTGGATCGGATAGATCTGAAAATCTTAAGCGCTGTTCAGCGCAACAATCGCCAAACAACGGAAGAATTGGGCCAACTGGCCGGTATATCGCCCACGGCCTGTCAGCGGCGATTGAAGCAGTTGCGACAAATTGGCGTAATTGAGGCTGATGTTGCAATCGTGTCGCCTGAGGCGGTGGGCAGGTCCCTGATGATGCTGGTCTTGGTCGACATTGAGCGCTATCGTTCCGACGTCATCGATCGCTTCAAGCAGTCTCTACAGAAGGCGCCTGAAGTAATGAGCGCGTATGCGGTCACCGGTAACGCCGATTTCGTTCT
Organism: Mesorhizobium sp. M7A.F.Ca.CA.002.15.2.1; assembly: GCF_003998715.1. Lineage (NCBI taxonomy): Bacteria > Pseudomonadati > Pseudomonadota > Alphaproteobacteria > Hyphomicrobiales > Phyllobacteriaceae > Mesorhizobium > Mesorhizobium sp. M7A.F.Ca.CA.002.15.2.1. Next base: position 9,458 of record NZ_RZPI01000013.1, on the reverse strand, counting down.
CCTTCTCTCCGTGCGTGACTTGGCAGAGTACGACGCATTCTCGAGGCGTTTCTTCTTTGATAGCCCGGCTGTTAGAAATTACAGCACGATGATTGTGATGGATCGCACGAAGGTAACCTTGGCGGTGCCAATCGATGTATAGAACGCGCAATCTTACGCGCATTCAACAACTGGTTGATCCGATTCACCGATGACTGGCGCAAGGGTCAGCCGCCTTGCCCGCCGGCCATGATTGGGACGGGAGTTTTCGTACCGCTAAAGCGGCGATGGAGCGCAAGGCGAAGCATCATTCTGCTCCTTACAACGGCCTCGTCAGCGCGATGCTGCAAAAGCACTTCTGGACCTACCGGGCTGCATTCTGATGTATCTCGCGATAGGTTTGTCCCCTTCAGTCGCGATGCGCTTTGTCCACTTAAGTCACGACGCTCCGGCATCGCCTTCAGCCCTGATGGACTGCTGGCAAGGTCATGTTTAAACGTTCCGCCCCGTTGGGAGGCCGCCATAATGCGAATCTCTTAAGAATGCGCTGATTTCCTGCGTCCTGCAAGATAATTGCGCGTTTTTGCTTGCTCGCCGTCTGCTAGATTTTTGCCCGACTCAGACATTTGCGAGTTTGCGTGGTTTTCGATTATATCGTCGTGGGTGGTGGCTCCTCTGGATGCGTGATGGCGAGCAGGCTCTCCGCCTATGGCGCTCGCGTGCTGCTCATTGAAGCTGGCCCTGATACGCCGCCGAATGCCATTCCTGACGACATCCAGGATGGCGACCCAACGCGTGCTTACCTTAATCCCGGTTATCGATGGCAGTCACTCCACGCGACAACGGTGCGAGGTGGCCGCAAGCCTGTCCATTACGAACAGGCGCGCGTCATGGGTGGCGGCTCCAGCATCAATGCCCAAGTCGCCAACCGCGGCGGGCCCGGAGATTACGATGAGTGGGCCTCAAGCGGTGCAACGGGCTGGGGTTGGGAAGACGTGCTGCCCTACTTCCGTCGTCTAGAATGCGATTTGGATTTCGGCGGGGAATTTCATGGCACGAACGGCCCCTTGCCAATCAAACGTGTGCGCCAATCAGACTGGTCGGGCTTCATCCGGGCAATCTCCGATGCTTACGATGCTTTGGGGCTTCATTTCAGGCCAGACTTCAATGGTGCATTCGGTGATGGCTATTCAGTTGTCCCATTGACCAACCGCAATGGTCATCGGGTCTCCTCCGCGATGGCGTACTTACCCGAAACCGTCCGCTCTCGCCGCAATCTAACGATTTTATCCGAAACGACAGTTGCGCGGCTGACCTTTTTGGGAACAACGGTAACGGGGGTCGAGACGGAGAACAAATCGGGCGTGCAATCGTATAGCGCTTCTTGCGTTATCCTGTGCGCAGGAGCACTCCATTCACCCGCCATATTGATGCGCTCCGGGATCGGCCCCGCGAAGGAATTAGTACAATTCGGAATCCCTATCGTTGCAGATTTGAAAGGTGTGGGCCAGAATCTTCAGGAACACCCCACGATTTGCGTTTCGGCCTATTTGAAGCCGGCCGATCGCTTGTCACCCGGCGTGAGCGAATATATTCAGATGCACGCCCGCTACTCGTCGGGTTACGAAGGCTGCCCGTCGACCGATATGGCAATATCGACTGTTGCCAAATCATCCTGGCACCCGCTGGGGAGGCGCCTCGGCACTCTCGCCGTGTGGGTCAATCGCAGCTACTCGACGGGAACTGTGGCGCTCAAGGGTAGTTCGCATAAAATAGAGCCGGAGGTCGATTTCAACTGGTTGAGCGACAAGCGGGACGCCGAGCGCCTCAAGCAGGGCTTTCGCTTCATAGTCCGCCTGCTGCAGCAAGATTCGCTGTCCTCTGTGGCGCTGGACCCGTTTCCGTCAGCGTTGAATGCGCGAGCGAAGCTGGTGAGCAAGGTCACAAGCACAAACTATGCACTCACGTCATTTCTGGCGCTGCTCATGGACGCGTCGCCGCGGCTGCGCCGTGGGCTGATTAGGCGCGTCATAACGGATGGGGATAGCATTTCCGATCTCGTCAACGACGAGAAACATCTGGATCGGTATATTCGCCAGAACGTCATCCCAAGTTGGCATCCGACGTCGACCTGCAGGATGGGGGCAGCCGCGGATCCTGGCGCTGTGACCGATCCGTCGGGACGCGTTCATGGTATTTTGGGTTTGAGGATCGCCGACGCTTCCGTCATGCCATTTTGCCCTCGGGCGAACACAAACATTCCGACGATTATGGTGGCTGAGAAATTGGCCGACACAACCTTGAGAGACGGCAGACGGAGCTAGGCCAGGCGGCATGTACATTCTGCCGGAGCGCTGCCGCAATGTGGTGTTCACCGAGCCGCTTGCTAAGTTCACCGAAGCCCTGCTCATGCCGAATGGCAATCCCAAAAGACCAGCACTCCTTTGACGATATTCGTGATAAGGGCCTAACGCTGGTCACCACCGCCGGTTCCGACACGGTCACGACCGCCAAAGACGCGGGCATTCCGGAGGATCGTGTCATGCAGGTCGCCGGCCAGGCCGAATTCTTGCAGGCAGTGAAGGTCGGCCGCGCGGCGGCGGGGTCGCTAAACTACTTCACGGTAAGGAGCTCGCTGACAAGGTCGACAGCGTTGAAATGGCAGATCCGTTCACCCCGCCGGCTGGGAAGGCCGGCTACCCAAGTCTCGCCTTCCTGCCCAATCAGCAGGCGGTCGATGCCTTCAACGAGGTATTGAATACTTATATCGGCTCCGACCAAATGATGCAGTCGGTCAAAATACGGCTACACCAAAATCAATCTGCCGGACGGCACCAAGACCGGCGACCTGTGCAAGGGTTGAAATCTTGCGGGGAATGCCACCCATGCACCTAAAAGGCTCCCGGCCGCAGTGGCTGGGCGACGACAGAGCAAAGTGACAAGACGCGAGGCTCCGGGGTGCCGATTTCCGGTATTCAGACGAGATAGTTCGGCAACGTGGCATGTGAGGCTGCTACGCTCAGGAGTGAGCAATGGCAGTCCATCTCGCATGTCGCAATGCCGACCTGATGCCCCTCCTTTTGCCGAGGAACCGATGATCACCAAGCATCGCGTATCGGTTGATGGTGTCGAGACATCGTACTGCGAGAACGGAGCTGGTAGGCCGATTGTTTTCCTGCAGGGGGCGGGCTTCCGTGCAGAGGCTAAGAGTTCCTTTGTTCGGCAGCTGAACGGGCTATCCGATCAATTTACGGTAGTAGCGATTGATCAACTCCATTTTGGGGGAACGGATTATCCTGCTGACTGCAAATACATTAACCGGCTCGGTCGTGTGAATCATGTAATTAGCTTCCTCCAACAACTGGGTTTGAAGCAGATCACGCTAGTCGGCCATTCAGAAGGATCATTCGTCGACGCGCGGGTCGCGATCGTGCGTCCCGATCTTGTTTCTAAGCTTGTCCTGCTGACCGCTAACTCCGTGTCGCCGGCGTTCGGAGATGACCGTGACGAAGCTTGGCTGGAGGCCTGCCGGCAGGCTTACGGCTGTTCCGGCCCGATGCCGAGCGAAGAGGAATACATCACCGCACGGCGGAAAAGCTGCCGCGCCCACGGGCAGGATGTGGAATGCGCCGAGCGAGAAGCCTATCGGCGGGCCGCGGCTCGGGGACAATGGGAGATCTGGCAGAGATTGCCGGAAGACGAGACAAACCTGCATCGTTATCCACTGCTGCAGCAGAAGTATATCTTCCCCTACCTTGATCAGCTTCAGGCCCAGACGTTGATCATCTGGTCCAAGAACGACCCTACCGCGACGCCGGAGCAAGGGATCAACCTGGCGAAGCTGATCAGGAATTCAGATTTCCATCTGCTCAATAATGCCGGCGATTCCGTCCAGGTTGATCCGGAGCGAAGCCGTGAACAGACTCATCCGTCAATGGCACGAATGATCAACTGTGACGGGAACAATGCTCGGGCCAGCGTCTCCGAGGCGAATCTCTCAGCGGCGTGTCGCATACGACGAACTTGTGCCCTGCCATGGCAACAAGGGCATAGCCCAGGCGGTGGCGCCCATCCAACCGGGCAGGGCAGGAGTCATGCAAGACGTGGTGTGCCTCAGTTGGCCATACCACAGCTCGCGATTGTTCACTTCCAACGAACCACGGGGATGACGGAAATGTGCGTATGCACCCAAAAATCACCGAATTTCTGCGAATAACTTGCATTTCTCGCACAAAGCACCACAGCTGCGCTGCTACGCTCACGAAGCATGCACAAGTGGCGTAGCAAAGGATCGACTGGAGGAATCTATACCTAAGTGGGGACCCTGCAGCTCACACGATGATGGGAACCGCCGGACTACAAGCTCAACAAATGATGCAATGGTCTTTTCCCGAGGCATATCGGGAGACCATCGGCGATGCGAAAACGGAGGACTAACCAGTGGTCAAGTGGAAACTCGACGAATGCTTTAAGGCTGCAATCTTGAAGAGGATTGCCGCGCTCGGCCTGGCGGCGATGACAATCTCGTCCTTTGCCGGTTCGGCCTCGGCGGAGTCGCTGCTCGATAAGATTAAGAACGGAGAAACGATCCGTCTTGGCTTCACCAATGAGCCTCCCAGTGCCTATCCTGGTGCGAACAACGAGCCGCTTGGCCTGGTCAATGTGATGACACTGGACGTTCTGAGAAAGATGGGAACGACCAAAATCGAGCCGGTCGTAACCGATTGGGGTTCCCTTGTCCCGGGCCTCCAGGCTGGTCGCTTTGACATCATCACGGGCGGCATGTGGATTAAGCCGGAGCGGTGCCGCAACGTCCTGTTCAGCGAACCGATCGCATCGAGCAATGATTCGATGATCGTGCCGAAGGGCAATCCGGAAGCGCTGCATTCCCTCCATGACGCTCAGAAGAAGGGGCTTACCCTGGCCATCATGACGGGTACCACCGCAGTCGAGCAGGCGAAGAAATTAGGTTTCCCTGACGACAAGGTTATGCAGGTCGCCGGACCGCCCGAGGTCGTACAGGCTGTAAAGGCCGGCCGCGCCGCTGCCGGCTCGCTCTATAGTCTGAACGCGACGACTCTTGCCGAGCAGGATCCCAGCATTGAGGTGGCTGACCCGTATACCCCGCCGGGACCGAATGAACATCCCGCCATAGCCTTCCCGCTCAGCGAACAGGCTGCGGTAGACGCGTTCAATGCTGTGTTGAAAGACTATATTGGCTCTGACGAAATGATGGCCGCGGTCGGCAAATATGGTTACACCAAACGCGATCTCCCGGATGGCAGCAAGACCGCTGATCTTTGCAAGGGCTGAAGCTATGCGTCTGACCGCTCCCCGGCCCTTGGCCGGTAGGCGGTCAGTGGGGAGGGCATATGAGTAAGGTCGATCTCAGCTTTATCTTTGCCGTGCTCACCAAGGGCGTCATGACTACGGTCATCGTCACTCTTGGCGCCTGCGTCGTAGCGATCGTCCTTGGGCTTTTCGTGGGCCTGACCCGAGTCTCTCCCCGTCGGCAGTTGCGCTGGTTCAGTATCGCCTACATCGAATTCTTCCGCGGGACGTCCATGCTGGTTCAGCTCTACTGGTGGTTCTTTGTATTGCCGATTTTCGGTATTTTCCTGTCGCCGTGGACTGTCGGAATTTTGGGGATCGGAATGAATGCCTCTGGCTACGCAGCCGAGTATGTCCGCGCCGCCATTCAGGCCGTTGATAGGGGCCAGTATGAGGCATCTACAGCGCTCAATTTTTCGCGGCTCACCATGATGCGGCGTATTATCCTCCCACAGGCAATGCGCGCCATGCTGCCGACCTGGGGTAACATGCTCATCGATGTGCTTAAGGGTAGCTCGCTCGTCTTCTTCATCACCATTCCCGAATTTACTAGCGCCGCCAAGCAGGCGGCCGACGCAACTGGCGATTATATGCTGTTCTTTGCGGTTGCACTATTCGGTTATTACATCATCGCGCGCGCCCTCATCACTCCTTTCGTGCGCTGGCTGGAACGCCGCGTCTCGCGCGGTTTCGTTCGGGAGCAGGTGGCTTGAAGATCTGGGATTGGTCTTACGTATGGGAGGCTTTCCCATATCTCTATCAGGGAGCGATCGTCACCATTGAGGCTACGCTGCTCGGGTTTGCGATCGCGCTGATATTGGGTCTTGTCTTCGCGATGATTCGCCAGTCGCCAAACCGCTACGTCTCGACCACCATGGCGGAGATCGTGGAGTTTATCCGTTCAACGCCCTTGCTGCTGCAGTTGTTCTTTGTCTATTTCGTTGGTCCGCAGATCGGAATCTTCATTCCTGCCTGGACGGCGGGAGTTGGCGTGCTGGGGATCCACTATGCAGCCTATTGTTCCGAAGTCTTCCGCGGCGGCATCGAGAATGTGGATGGCGGCCAGTGGGAGGCCTGTACGGCACTAAACCTTTCGCGAACGCGGACCTGGCGAACAATCATTCTGCCGCAGGCGATCCCGCCCATGGTGCCAGCTCTGGGCAATTACTTCATCGGCATGTTCAAGGACACGCCGGTCCTGGCGGCAATCTCGATCTTCGAGATGCTGCAGCAGGCGAAAAATTTCGGGGGCAATAACTATCGATACATAGAAGCGATCACTATGTGCGGCTTCTTCTACTACGTGTTCAGCTTGGTTGCTTCCGCTATCGTGCAGTCGGTCCGCGTCTGGCTCAACCGCCGCTACCATCTGCAATAGGGAGGCCTTATACTATGAGCGAATTTGTGCTTCGCTTCGAGGACGATCTCACGAAGCGCCCTAGGGCATCAGCCAGGCGGGACGAGCTTGACCTCGATATCAGGCGCAGCGAAAAAGTCATGAACGAACCCATAGTTCGCTTCGAGAACGTCACAAAGCGCTACGGCGCGTTGACGGTGCTGGACGAACTCAATCTCGAGATCGCACGCAACGAGAAGGTGTCCATCATTGGTCCGTCCGGCTCGGGCAAGACCACCGTTCTGCGCATGCTGATGACGCTTGAGCACATCAACGGGGGGGTGATATGGGTCGACGGTGAACCGTTGACGCATACGCAGAAGAACGGCCAAATAGTGCCGGCGAGCGAGCGTCATCTCCGTCGCGTGCGTGCCAAGATCGGTATGGTGTTCCAGCACTTTAACCTGTTCCCGCATATGACTGCTCTGCAGAACTGCATGGAGGCGCCGATCTCCGTCCTTGGGCTCTCGAAGAAGGAGGCGGAGGCCCGAGCGGCAGAGCTGCTCGACTTGGTGGGCCTCGGCGACAAGAAGAACCATTTCCCGATCCAGCTTTCCGGGGGCCAGAAGCAACGCGTGGCGATCGCTCGGGCGTTGGCCATGCGGCCCAAGGTGATGCTGTTTGACGAGGTGACATCAGCGCTTGACCCGGAACTGGTTGGAGAGGTGCTCAACGTCATCCGCAAGCTCAGCGCCGAACATGACCTCACAATGCTGATGGTCACGCACCAGATGGGCTTTGCCAAGGAGTTCTCCGATCGCGTGTGCTTCTTTTCTGGCGGTAAGATTGTCGAGCAAGGCCCGCCCAGCCAGCTTTTAGGCAATCCGCAAAACGAGCGAACGCAGCAGTTTCTCAATGCGGTGCTGGAGACGAGGTGAGTTGCGGGTTGTGCCGCTAGTTGAGTTATCCCGTGGGTGGCTTCCGGGCAGGAACTGGTCCGTTCGGAGCAGGCTGCCCTGCGACGAACCTACGCGCGGTTTTTCAGGGCCGGGTTGATGTCGAGGTTACTGCCCCAGTTCATTCAGGACTGCATAACTAGGATCGTCCGGTCCAAGCCCCAGATTGGTCGAGTTAGGTAAATAGCGCTGCCCGTTCGGCAGTTGCGAGCTTGAAGATCTGATGTGCGTTCAATCTGCCATTCAGGGCATCTGGGCTCTGGAAAGTGCCCTAACACGATTGTCTGACGGCGGACGCAAACCCGGTATCCTACAGGCCCGGGGAGGGTCGCACAAGCGTTCTGCGGTTTCCCAGTTTTTACGGCTTTCATGCGAATGCACCAAAACAATGCCGACTTACTGCGCCTGGAAAGGCATGTTTCTCTGAAACAGCCGTTTCGACGCTGTTAAATTCGTGCATTCAGAGAGAACCTGTATCGCGCAGGTGATGGGCATTTGCTGCCGAAATCACCATCTTAGCTGCTTCCAGAAGAAGGATGCTTCCGTGACAACTCAACAAAGGGCCCTCGGAATTATTGGGCTGGAGATCGGACTTCCGCCTCGTGAATTTCCGCCACCGCAACCGGAGTCGGTCTTCAACCCGGCAACTTTCGACTTCCCAATTATAATAGAGACCGCGGCCGGGGCTTTGGAGGAGAGGGTCATTCCCGGTGATGCTTCTCTCGAGCCGGCCTACATTGCAGCTGCCAGGCGGTTGGTCGAGCGCGGAGCAGTCGCGATAACCGGGGACTGCGGGTTCAGTATCCGGTACCAGGCTGCAGTGGCCGCGTCTGTCGAAGTCCCGGTGGCCATGTCGAGCCTGCTACTGGCGCCCACGCTACTCCGGCAGCTTCCAGCTGACGCAAAGCTCGCCGTTGTGGCCGCAGACTCAAGACACTGCGGCAAAGAGCTGCTGGGCATAGATTCATCCGCAGAGGCAAGAGTAGTCATCGGCGGCATTGAAGGTGACGCGTGGCCGGCTGGTGTTGTTGAAATGGAGTCGGAGGTTGCAGCCTGTGTCGCGCGACTTGGCGCCGCACATCCGGGGATTGCCGCCCTCCTATTTGAATGTACATTGTTCCCGATGGTGACGTCAGCAATCCGTCGTAGGACAGGACTGCCCATCTATGACGCCGCGACCCTTTATCGGATGACATTCGCGTCCGTGGCTTGACCGCTTGGAGGCCACTATCCCAAAATATGAGCTCATGTCTGGTATGAGTTGCGGCTCGTTATTGTAACACACGTCCGCATCTTGTCGAATACTCTGTCGAGACTGGATCCTCGATTTCCGAGGTCAGGACGCGGTGCCTGAGATGCAGGTTGGATTTTTGGAACTCGTGCTGGTCGACCGTGATCCAGACGCTAAGCGGCGACCGACTTCGGCCGGAGTTGAAGCAGGGCGATCAAGGGCCACAAAAATCACTTCAGCCACCTGAGCAGGAGGGAGAAGTTGTATCCGGCGGCGGCCAGGACGGCGTTGAGGGCGTCGCCCTGCTGGCCGGCGAGGTAGTTGCGGCCCATGCGGTGTTCGTTCTTGATGTGGCCGATATGACGCTTGCCAGCGTGTGGCCGTCATAGGGATTGCCGGGCAGCGCTTTTGCATGCAGGGCGAACTGGCCGCCCTTGGAGCGCTTCAGCGTGGTGGCCACCGACACCTTCACACCGAACTCGTAGGGCATATGCGCCTTGCCCTTGCCAATGCATTCCACCTCGTGCGCGTGCAGGCTGTAGATCTTGCGGCCGCGCTGGCGCTGGCGTTGCTAGAGAACGGTGGCGGCCTGGTAGAACGGCCATTTGAAGAGCGCGTCCAGCCC